>NZ_JBPQTL010000048.1:0-41893 GCF_051386295.1 Micromonospora sp. URMC 105
CCCGTGACCGGCGGCATCCCGGGGGCGGAATGGCGGCCGGGCCGGGACACCCTTGGACGGGGTGCTGCCCGGACCACCCGCGAGCCACCACGCCCACCGCCTCGGACGCCCGGTTCTGCCGATGGCAGATCCGCTACCGGTGAACGGGGGGTCCGTCGGCGCCCGGGACAGGACACGCTGGGACGCATGAGACTCCTGGTGCTGGGCGGAACGGGGTTCGTCGGCGGCGCGACGGTCGCCGAGGCGGTACGCAGAGGCTGGTCGGTGACGGTGTTCAACCGGGGTGTGCACGGCGCCGTGCCGGCGGGCGTACACCGGTTGCGGGGTGATCGGACGGCGCCGGATGGCCTGGCGGCGCTGGCCGGTGGGGAGTGGGACCTGGTGGTGGACACCTGGGACGGCGCGCCCCGGGCGGTGCGGGACGCGGCGCGGGCGTTGGCCGGGTCGGTGCCGCACTACGTCTATGTCTCCAGCGGCTCCGTCTACGCCCAGCCGGTGCCGGCCGGGGTGGGGGAGGAGGCGCCGGTGGTGGACGCCGCGCCCGACGCCGACGACGGCGACTACCCGCAGAACAAGGCGGGCGGGGAGCGGGCCGCGGTCCAGGTGTTCGGGGACGCCGCGCTGCTCGTCCGGGCCGGGCTGATCCTCGGGCCGGGGGAGGACATCGGCCGGCTGCCCTGGTGGCTGGAGCGGGTCGCCCGGGGCGGGGACGTGCTGGCACCCGGCCCGGAGGACCTGCCGATCCAGTACGTGGACGTGCGGGACCTGGCCGCCTGGATGCTCGACCGGGGCGCGGAGCGGGTCGGCGGGGCGTTCAACGTGATCGGCCGCACCGGGCACGCGACCATGGGGGAGTTGCTGGCGGCGGTGGTGGCGGCGACCGGGTCGGGCGCCCGGCTCCGGTGGACGGATCCGGAGCACATCCTGGCGGCCGGGGTGCTGCCCTGGAACGACCTGCCGGTCTGGGTGCCGCGCGGCCACGAGTTCCGCTGGTTGCAGGAGCGGGGCGTGGAGAAGGCGTACGCGTCGGGGCTGACCTGCCGTCCGGTGGCCGAGACGGTCGCGGACACCTGGCGGTGGCTGCGGCAGGTGGGGTCGGTGCCGGCCCGGGCCGGGCGGCCGGCGCGCGCGGCGGTGGGGCTGGACCCGGAGCGGGAGGCGGTCCTGCTGGGCAGCCCGCGTCCCGCCTGAGTCCCTGCCGGCCCCGGCGACGGGGGCGGGGCCGGCAGCCGCCCGGCGGCGCGGGCGAGGGGTACGGCTCAGGCCGACACGACGGGCAGGTCGAGCACCTCGTCCACGCTCCGCCGGGGGGTGGCCACGCCGGGCAGGCCGTAGCCGACCCGCATCACCATCTGCGGCGTGCCGAACCGGCCGAGCGACAACCGCAGCGCCTCGCGTGCCCCCGGCACCTCGATCGGCTGGGACAGCAGGGAGACGCTCAGCCCGGCGTCGGTCGCGGTGAGCAGCACCCGTTGCAGGGCCTGCCCGGCCAGGACCTGGTCGGCGGCGGTGTTGCCGGCGGAGCCGAGGACGGCGACCAGTGGCTCCGGCTCGAAGTCCCGGCCGGGGGCGCGGCTGTGGTCGCCGAAGCCGCGCATCGGCAGCAGATCCTGCGGTTCGCTCTGCGGGCCGCCGGCGGCGGCCGGTACTCCGTCGGGCGCGGGTTCGCGGCGGATCCACGCCGCCCGTTCCCGCCGGTAGTCGGGGTCGCGTTCGAGCACCCGGTGGGCGCTGCGGGCGACCGCGGCGAAGGCGTTGACCGCGCTGGTGCCGATGACCAGCTCCAGCCAGCACTGCTCGGCGCGGGCCGCCTCGCCGAGACGCCATCGAACGTCGGCCGGCACCGGGTCCGGCCAGAACGGCGCGCGGTTGCTGAACCGGCGCGGGACGGCCGCGTACAGGCTGCGGTCGGTGGGGGTGGCGGGCCGTGGGGTGGCCGGGACCAGCCGGGCGAGCACGTCCGGTTCGGTCGGGTACGGCCGTAGCCGCACCGTGGCCGGGGTGCCGGCGACGGCGAGGGCGAGGCGCAGGTTGAACAGGGCCGCCCCGCAGGAGATCCGGGCGCCCCAGCCGCTCGGGTCGGTGGCGGGCAGCCGCCGGGCCGGGTCGAGCGACAGCTCGATGCCGCCGTCGCGGAGCCGGAACCGCCAGGGCTGGGTGTTGTGCAGCGACGGCGCGCGGACGGCGTCCGCGGTGGCGGAGCGCAGCTGCGCGACGGTGAAGCCGGTGTCCATGGTGATGCTCCTTCCGTGGCAGGTCGGGCCGCCACCCGCTGGTTCACCTGTAGAGTGCGTCACCGCCCGGTGGGCGGGGCAGGGCCGGACGTCCCGTCCGCCCGGGCCCCCCTTCCCGCGCTGACGCCGCAGGGTAGGGACCTTCGGCCCGTGCCGACGACGGCCGGGGCGGGTAGAAACGAGGAATGATCCGGGTGTTCCTCCTCGACGACCACGAGGTCGTCCGTCGTGGCCTTGCCGACCTGCTGCAGAGCAGCGGTGACATCGAAGTGGTCGGCGAGTCCGGCTCCGCGCAGGAGGCCGTCCGGCGTATCCCCGCCCTCCGGCCGGAGGTGGCGATCCTCGACGCCCGGCTGCCCGACGGCAACGGCATCGACGTGTGCCGGGACGTCCGGGCCGTGGACTCCTCGATCAAGGGCCTGATCCTCACCTCGTACGAGGACGACGAGGCGCTCTTCGCCGCGATCATGGCGGGGGCGGCAGGTTACGTGCTCAAGCAGATCCGCGGCACCGACCTGGTGGACGCGGTGCACCGGGTGGCGGCCGGTCAGTCCCTGCTGGACCCGGCGATCACCACCCGGGTGCTGGAGCGCATCCGCAGCGGCGTCGAGCAGCCCCGGGAGCTCAAGACGCTCACCGAGCAGGAGCGCCGCATCCTGGAGTACGTCGCCGAGGGGCTGACCAACCGGGAGATCGCCGGGAAGATGTTCCTGGCCGAGAAGACGGTGAAGAACTACGTCTCCAGCGTGCTGGCCAAGCTGGGCCTGGAGCGGCGTACCCAGGCGGCGGTGCTCGCCACCCGCCTGCTCGGCAAGACCCGCTGAGCGCGTCGCCACCCGGGCACCCGCCGCCCTGACGGCACCGGCTCAGTCGCGCAGTGGGACGGACCAGAACAGCTCGGTGCCGTGCGGCTGCGCCCGGCTTACCTCGAACTCGCCGCCGTGGCGCTCGGCGCGCTCGCGCAGGTTGACCAGCCCGCCGCGCGCGGCGGCCGGGTCGCAGCCGACGCCGTCGTCGGTGACGGTGACGGCGACCCGGGCGGCGTCGACCCGGACGGTGACGGCGACCCGGGTGGCCTCGGCGTGCCGGACGGCGTTGGACAGCGCCTCGCGCAGCACGGCGGTGAGGTCGGGGCGGACCGGTTCCGGCACGGCGCTGTCGATCGGCCCGTCCAGCTCCACGGCGGGGCGGAAGCCGAGCGACTCGGCGGCCAGGTCGATCGCTTCCCGGATCTCGGTGCGCAGCGCCGCGCTCATCGGGGTGCGCAGCTCGAAGATGGTCCGCCGGATGTCCCGGATGGTGGCGTCGAGGTCGTCGACGGCGGCGTTGATCTGCTTGGTGACCTCGGGCCGGGCGGTCATCGGGGCGGCGCTCTGCAGTTGCAGGCCGGTGGCGAAGAGCCGCTGGATCACCACGTCGTGCAGGTCACGGGCGATCCGTTCGCGGTCCTCCAGGACCACCAGCAGCTCCCGTTCCTCCTGGCCGCGGGCGCGTTCCATGGCCAGCGCGGCCTGGCCGGCGAAGCTGCCCAGCAACCGCACGTCGTCGTCGGCGGTGCGCGCGGAGTCCGGCCGGTGCGCGATCACCAGCACGCCGTGCAGGGTGTCGGCGGCGGCGAGCGGGGACACCACGGCGGGGCCGGCGACCACCGGCGCCGGCCAGGGGGCGGCCTGGGCGAGGTTCTCCACCAGCTCGTGCCGGTGCTCCGTGACCGGGCCGGCGAAGCTGGTCTCGGCGGCCGGCAGCACCGCACCGACCAGCCCCCGGTCGGTGCCGTCGGCGGTGTCGACCACCTCGACGGTGAACTGGCCGGCGTCGGCGTCGTAGAGCAGCACCAGAGCCAGCTCCGCCTCGGCGACCTCCCGGGCCCGGCGGGCCACCAGGGTCAGCGCGTCGGTACGCCGGACCTCGCCGAGCAGCACCGAGGTGATCTCGGCGGTGGCGGCGAGCCAGCGTTCCCGCCGGTGCGCCAGCGCGTAGAGGCGGGCGTTCTCGATGGCCACGCCGGCCGCGGCGGCGAGCGCGACCACGATCTCCTCGTCGTCCTCGGTGAACTCCGGGCCGCCCTGCTTCTCGGCCAGGTAGAGGTTGCCGAAGACCTGGTCGCGGATGCGGACCGGCACGCCGAGGAAGCTGTGCATCGGCGGGTGGTGCAGCGGGAAGCCGTACGACTTGGGGTGCCGGGTGATGTCGGGCATGCGTACCGGGCGCGGTTCGTCGATGAGCAGGCCGAGCACGCCCCGCCCGTGCGGCAGGTCGCCGATCCGGGCGTGCAGCTCGTCGCTGATGCCGTGCACGATGAAGTCGTGCAGCAGCCGGTCCGGCCCGATCACGCCGAGCGCGCCGTAGCGGGCGCCGACCAGCTCGCAGGCCGACTCCACGATGCGTTGCAGGGTGCTGCGCAGGTCGAGGTCGGTGCCGATGCCGACCACGGCGTCCAGCAGGGCGCGCAGCCGCTCCCGGCTGGTGACCACCTCGCCGACCCGGTCGAGCATCTCCTGGAGCAGCTCGTCGAGGCGTACCCGGGACAGCGGGCTCAGGCCCAGCGACGGGGCGAGGGGCTCGTGCCGGGGGCTCGGCGTGCTGGCGACCACGCAGGCGATGCTATCGCCGGTGGCCGCCGGGCACGAGATCGTCAGGAGTGCTGATCGCGTACGGCCGAGGTGTCGACCACCTGCTCGGCAGGGAGCCGCGGGGTGTGCGGCGGCCCCGCGTGAGCCGGGTCCGCGATCCCCAGCCGCACCACGAGGTACGGGAAGCCGAGCCCGCTGAGCAGCTGACGCAGCGTCTGCCGGGTGCCGGGCACCTCGGCCACGCCGGAGAGCGGCACCACGGACACGCCGAGGCGGGTGGCGGTCAGCCAGAGCGCGGAGAGCGCCTCACCGGCGCGCAGCCAGCTGTCCGGCTCGTCCTCGTCGCCGTAGAGCAGCGCGTACACGGCGGCCTTGTCGTGGCCGGGGCCGACCGGCAGGGTGCCGGGGCGGCCGAAGTCGCGGCCGGGGACGGTGGTCTGCGGCTGCTGCTCGGGCAGCACCTCCGGCGGCAGGCCGGTGCCGGCATCGGCCGCCCGGCTGGTCCAGTACTGCAGCTCCTCGCGCACCTGCGGGTCCTTCGCCTCGACCACCTCGGCGCGGGAGGCGGCGGCGGCCAGCTCCATCACCTGGTCGGAGTCGAGGAGCTGCAGGCGGGTGCCCTCGGCGGCGGCCGCCCGGGCGAGGTCACCGACGGCGGCGGTCGGCACCGGCTCGTCACTGACCGGCCGCCGGTCGGTGTGCCGCACCTGCATGCACTGCACCATGCGCATGGCATCCGGATCCGTCCCGGAGCGGTGCAGCCCGGTGAGCCGGGCCAGCAGGTCCGGCTGGGCCGGGTCGGGCAGCCGCTCCACGACCGCCGTCCAGCCCTCGGCGGCCAGCGCGAGCCGGGCGTGGTGCAGCGCCGCGCCGCAGCTGATGGCGAGCAGCCGCCCCTCCGGGTCGGTGGCGGTGAGCTGACGGTCCCGGACGATCCGCAGTTCCAGCGCGTCGGGCAGGACCACCCACCGCCAGGGTTGCGTGTTGTGCACCGAGGGGGCGTAACCGGCGGTCGCGGCGGCCTCCGCGAGCGCGGTGGTCAGCGGGCGATCCTGGGCCGGCTTCTCGTGGCTCATCGTGACGACCTTTCCGTGTTGCTCATGTTGCCCGTCGCACCCATCCCGGCGGGCAGCGGGGCGGGTCGCATTCCATCCATCCTGCGCGATGTCCGGGTCCGCCGCAGCGCAGGCGGACCGGGCCCGGCCACCGGGCGCGCAGCCGCGCCCGGTGCCGTCAGCGTTCCCGGGCCACCACGACCGGGCACGAGGCGTGCTGCAGCAGTTGCTGGCTGACCGAGCCGAGCAGCATGCCGCGCAGCCCGCCCAGGCCGCGGCTGCCCACCACCACGAGCTGGGCGCTGCGGCTGGCTTCCACCAGGGCCGCGGCCGGGTTGCCGGGCAGCACCTCGACGTCGACGCCGGCGTCGGGGAGGGCGTCCCGCCAGGGGGCGAGGGCCTCCTGGACGGCCGCCCGTCCCGCGGCGACGGCGGCGCGCTCGTCCTGTTCCGGCGGTGCCGCGAGGACCCGCACCACCCGCAGCGGCACCCGCCGCTGCGCGGCGCTCTCGACGGCGAAGCCGAGCGCCACCCGCGCGGCCTCGGAGCCGTCGACGCCGACCACCACCGGCCCGGCCGCGGGGGCCTGCCCGGCCCGGACCACCGCCACCGGGCAGTGCGCGTGGGCGGTCACCGCGACGGCGGTCGAGCCGGCGAGCAGGCCGGCGAAGCCACCGTGCCCGCGACTGCCCAGCACCAGCAGCCCGGCGTCGGCGGACCGCTCCTGCAGCACCAGGGCGGGCGGCCCGTCGTACACCTCGCCCCGCACCGTCAGGCCCGGCCGCGCGGCGGCGGCGTCGGCGACCGCCTTGCGGACCAGCTCCTCGACCTGGCGGCGGGCGGTCTCGTCGGGCCAGATGCCGGGGGCCACCCCGGGGCCGATCCAGCCGGTCACGGCCAGCCACTCGAAGACGTGCGCCAGGCGGACCGCCCGGCCGCTGCGCTGCGCCTCGTCCAACGCCCAGTCCAGTGCCACCCCGGCGTCGGCGGAACCGTCGTAGCCGACCAGGATCTCGGCGCCGCTCATCGGGCCCACCGTCCCGCGCCGGGCGATCGGCTCACTGCCCACTCCGCAGGGCGGGGTCGGTCTCGCGGATCCAGCGCCACTCGGCGACCCGGGGGTCGTCCTCGCCGTGACGGCGGGTGTAATCGCGGCAGGACTGCCGGGCGTCGACCATCTCCTGGCGCAGGTGGGCGGCGCGCGCGGCGAGCCCCGGCACCCGGTCGATGACGTCGATGACGAGGTGGAAACGGTCCAGGTCGTTGAGCATCACCATGTCGAACGGCGTGGTGGTGGTGCCCTCCTCCCGGTACCCGCGCACGTGCAGGTTGTCGTGGTTGGTCCGCCGGTAGGTGAGCCGGTGGATCAGCCACGGGTAGCCGTGGTACGCGAAGATGATGTGCTTGTCGCGGGTGAAGATGGTGTCGAACTCGTTGTCCGTCAGGCCGTGCGGGTGCTCCGACGGCGGCTGCAGCCGCATCAGGTCGACCACGTTGACCACCCGCACCTTCAGCTCGGGCAGGTGCCGGCGCAGCAGGTCCGCCGCGGCGAGGGTCTCCAGGGTCGGCACGTCGCCCGCGCAGGCCAGCACCACGTCCGGTTCCGCGCCCTCGTCGGTGCTGGCCCAGTCCCAGATGCCCAGGCCACGGCGGCAGTGCTGGATCGCCTCATCCATGGTCAGCCAGTTCGGCGCGGGCTGCTTGCCGGCCACCACCACGTTGATGTAGTGCCGGCTGCGCAGGCAGTGGTCCATGGTGGAGAGCAGCGTGTTGCCGTCCGGCGGCAGGTAGACCCGGACCACCTCGGCCTTCTTGTTGACCACGTGGTCGATGAAGCCCGGGTCCTGGTGCGAGAAGCCGTTGTGGTCCTGCCGCCAGACGTGGCTGGAGAGCAGGTAGTTCAGCGACGCCAGCGGCTTGCGCCACGGGATGCCCCGGGTCACCTTGAGCCACTTGGCGTGCTGGTTGACCATCGAGTCGACGATGTGGATGAACGCCTCGTAGCTGGTGAAGATGCCGTGCCGGCCGGTGAGCAGGTAGCCCTCCAGCCAGCCCTGGCACAGGTGCTCGGAGAGCACCTCCATCACCCGGCCGTCGGGGGAGAGGTGGTCGTCGCCGTCGACCGTGCCGGCGACGAACGTCCGGCCGGTGACCTCGAAGGCGGCGCCGAGCCGGTTGGAGGCGACCTCGTCGGGGCCGAAGAGGCGGAAGGTCTGCGGGTTGGCGGTGATCACGTCGCGGACCCACGGGCCGAGGACGCCGGTGGCGCCGGCGGCCGGCTTGCCCGGCTGCTGGACGTCGACCGCGTAGTCCCGGAAGTCCGGCAGCTCCAGGTCGCGCAGCAGCAGGCCGCCGTTGGCCACCGGGTTGGCGCTCATCCGGCGGGCGCCCCGCGGTGGCAGGGCGGCCAGCTCGGCGACCGGGCCGCCGGTGGCGTCGAAGAGCTCCTCCGGGCGGTAGCTGCGCAGCCAGCGCTCCAGCTCGGCCAGGTGGGCCGGGTTGCTGCGCACCTCGGAGACGGGCACCTGGTGGGCCCGGAAGGTGCCCTCGACCCGCTTGCCGTCGACCTCGCGCGGACCGGTCCAGCCCTTCGGCGTGCGCAGGATGATCATGGGCCAGCGGGGGCGCTCGACGGCGCCGCCGGAGCGAGCCCGCCGCTGGATCCCGGTGATCTCGTCGACCGCCCGGTCCAGCGTGGCGGCGAGGGCCTGGTGCACCGTGGCGGGGTCGTCGCCGGCGACGAGGTATGGCTGGTAGCCGAAGCCGTGCATCAGCTCCATCAGGTCCTCGCCGGGGATCCGGTCGAGCACCGTCGGGTTGGCGATCTTGTAGCCGTTGAGGTGCAGGATGGGCAGCACCGCCCCGTCGCGGGCCGGGTTGAGGAAGACGTTGGAGAGCCAGCTGCCCGCCAGCGGCCCGGTCTCCGCCTCGCCGTCGCCGATGACGCAGGCGACCAGCAGGTCCGGGTTGTCGAAGGCCGCGCCGTACGCGTGGCTGAGGGCGTACCCCAGCTCACCGCCCTCGTGGATCGAACCCGGCACCTCCGGCGCCACATGGCTCGGGATGCCGCCGGGGAAGGAGAACTGGCGGAACAGCCGGGCCATGCCCCGCTCGTCCTGGCTGACGGCGTGGTACAGCTCGCTGTAGGTGCCCTCCAACCAGGTGTTCGCCACCAGGGCCGGACCGCCGTGGCCGGGGCCGGTGACGAAGATGGCGGACAGGTCGCGCTGGACGATGACCCGGTTGAGGTGCGCGTAGAGCAGGTTCAGACCCGGGCTAGTGCCCCAGTGGCCGAGCAGGCGCGGCTTGAGGTGCTCGGGCCTCAACGGCTCGCGCAGCAGCGGATTGTCCAGCAGGTAGATCTGCCCGACGGTGAGGTAGTTGGCCGCCCGCCAGTAGGCGTCCAGCCGGCGCAGCTCGTCTTCGGTCAGTGGGCTGTGCAGGTCGAGAGCGGTGTCCATGCTGCAATAGCCTCTCGCGCGTCGGGGACTTCTGCGTCCCTAAGGCGGATATCCACCCGGGCCGGTCCAGCGTCGCCTGCCGGGGCGCGAGCGGATCAGGGTCGTTGGTCCCGGAACCGGGGGGCGTCATGGCCCGTCCGGCGAGGTGCCGGTCAGTCCGCGTACGACGATCACCGGCGACGGCGCGTGGTAGAGCAGGCTCTGGCTCACCTCGCCGAGCATCCCGCGCCACGGTTCGTCGCCCCGGGCGCCGACCAGCGCCAGCTGGGCCGACCGCGACTGCTCGACGAGGACGGCGCTCGGGTCGCCGTGGATGGTGTGGCACTCCGCGGCGACGCTGCCGTGCCGCCGCCCGGCCTCGGCCACCGCCTCGATGAGCAGGTCCTCGCCGTCGTCGGGGCGTCCCGGCTCGATGACCCGCACCGCGAGCAGCCGGGCCTGCCGGCGGGCGGCGCAGTCGAAGGCGAAGTCGAGCGCGATCCGCGAGCTCGGTGATCCGTCCACCCCGATCAGCACCGGCCCGGCGACGGGCGGGTCAGGGCGGACCACCAGCACCGGGCAGCCGGCCCGGGCGGCGAGCTGCACCGCCGGGGCGTCGGCCGGCGCGCAGCCTCCGCGACCGGCCATGCCGCTGTCGCCGATGGCCACCAGGAACGCCGACTGGGAGCGGCGGATCAGCGCCGCGACCGGCGGCCCCTCGACGACCTCGCCGCTTACCGACAGCTCCGGCTCCACCGCGGTGGCGGCCGCGGTGGCCTGGGAGATCATTTCGTCGGCCTCGACGCGGGGTTCGAAGACCGAGCTGGCCTCGAACGCCGCCTGCCAGTTGAAGGCGTGCAACAGGGCCAGGTCGCGGCCGTGCTCGGCGGCCTCCCGGGCGGCCAGCCGGACGACCTCCAGCGCCCGCGGTGACGTGCTGACGCCGGCCACCACGGGCGCGCCGCTGGATGTGGTCATCCGGCTCACCTCCCGGGCGTCCCGCACCGTACGGCCACGCCGACGCCACCGACGCTAGTCGCGCCGCCGCCCGGGCGGGCCGGGATCGGTACACCGGGGCGGGCGCGTTCGGCGTGTCAGGCGGGAGTTGCCGGGTGGGCGAGGCCGGCGACGACCAGCGCGACCCCGTCGCGCAGCCGCCGCCGTGGCAGGTCGGGGTCGGTGAGGTCGGCCTCCAGGCCGCGGGTGAGCGCGACCAGCACGTCGGCGACGGCGCGGGCACGCGGGCCGGCGGCGTCGGCGAGCGCGCCGGCGACCACGTCGGTCAGCTCCCCGGTGTACGCCTCGACGAGGTCCCCGGTGAGCCGGGTGCTGGTGTCGAGGAGTTCGGCGGCGTGCCGGCTCTCCCGGTGCAGCCGCAGGGTGAGGTCGAGCTTGGCGGCGAGCACGTCGTGCAGGCGCTGCGCCAGGTCGGCGCCGGGCGCGGTGGCCGCGCTGCGGGCCTGGGCGAGGGAGTCGGCGAATAGTCGTTCGGCCAGCCGGCGGTACGCGTCGTCCTTGTTGCGCACGTACTGGTAGACGGCGGGGCGGGACATCCCCGCGGTGGTGGCGATGTCGTCCATCGTGGTGCGGCGCACGCCGTGCCGGGTGAAGCACTCGTACGCGGCGGCGAGGATGGTCTCCAGACGCTCGGTCGACATGCTGACGATAATTGCACGGAATGTCAGCAATCAGGGGTGTGCGCCGTCACCCTCGCCCGCGGGCTGGACGCGGAGCACCACGGCGGTGGCGTTGTCCTCGCCGCCCTCGGCGAGGCTGATGGCCAGCAGGCTCCGGACCGCCCGCGTCGGGTCGCCGCCCGCGAGGGCCTCCCGCATCCGGTGGTAGTCGACCTGGTCGCTCACCCCGTCGGTGCACAGCAGCCAGGTGTCGCCGATCCTCAGCGGCACGGTGAGCAGGTCCGCGTCCGGGTTGTCGGGGTGACCGACGTAGCGCAGCAGCTGGTAGCGGGCCCGGGCGGCCTCCGGGGAGCCGGCCCGGTGCCAGCCGTGCAGCAGCCCCAGCCAGGCGGCCGTGTGGTCGACGGTCATCAGCTCCAGCACGCCGTCGCGCAGCCGGTACGCCCGCGAGTCGCCGAGCTGGAGCAGCCACACCTGCTCGCCGTCCGGCTCGACCAGCAGGGCGGTCACCGTGCAGCCGGTCAGCTCGGTCAGCCGCGCGCCGGCGGCGCGTACCAGGGAGCGGGCGTCGGCTACCGCCGCGCGCAGCTGGCGCGGGCCGACGGCCGGCCAGTCGGCGCGCACCGCCTCGACCAGGGTGGTCATCGTCGTGGTGCCGGCCACCCGGGCACCCTCGCCGGAGCCCATGCCGTCCACCACGGCGGCGAAGGGCAGCGTCGGGTCGACGTGCAGCACGTCGAAGTTGGCCGGATAGCGGTGGCCGACCACGCTGCCGCCGGCGATCTGCAACGCGACCCGCCCGGCGGTGAGACGGCAGGTCGTCGGCTCGGGTCGGTGGGTGGGGGCGCGGCGGAACATCAGCGGACCGTAACACCGCCGACCCCCTCGGTACGGGCCGTCCGGGGCCGTGTCGGCGACCGAACCTGTCAACGAAGGTTGACAGACCGGCGAGTGTCAACGTAAGTTGACGGCATGAGTCAGGCAACGGAACTCGCGGCGGCCGCCGGCAGCACCGACCCGAAGGTCGGGCTCCGGGCGGTGCTCGCCCTGCGCCGGCTCCTCGAACGGCTCGAGGTGGTCCAGGTGGACAACGCCCGACGGCAGGGCTGGTCCTGGCAGGACATCGCCGACGCGCTCGAGGTCAGCCGGCAGGCGGTCCACAAGAAGCACGCCGGGCGACCGGCGGTCCACCGAACCTGGGAGGCGTGATGTTCGAACGGTTCACCGACCGGGCCCGTGCGGTCGTCCACCGGGCGCTCGACGAGGCGCGGGCCGAGCGGCAGCGGCCGGTCGGCACCGAGCACCTGCTGCTCGGCGTCCTCGCCGACGACGACGCCCTGGCCGGCCGGGTGCTCGCCGAGGCGGGGGTGCGCGCCCAGGACCTGCGCGCGGCCATCGCCCGGCACACCGCGCCGGGCGCCAGCGGGCTCGGCGAGGCCGACGCCGCCGCGCTGCGGGAGATCGGCATCGACCTCACCGCCATCGTCGCCCGCATCGAGGAGTCCTTCGGCCCCGACGCGCTGCGCGAGGCCGTGCCCGCGCCGCGCCGCCGCTGGGGCTTCCGGCGGCACGACGCCGGACGGTTCTCACCCCGCGCCAAGAAGGTGCTGGAGCTCTCGCTGCGCGAGGCGATCCGGCTGCGCCACCGCCACATCGGCACCGAGCACATCCTGCTCGGACTGCTCCGCGAGGGCGGCGGCCTCGCCGCCCTGGTGCTCACCGAGGCCGGGCTGAACCTGGACGACCTGCGCCGCCGGGTCGAAACCGCCCTGCGGACGGCGGCCTGAAACGAGGGTGCTCCTCCGGCGCCGGCCGGGCCGGGGACGACCGAGCGCGCGGGCCGGGGCGAGCGGGCCGACCGGTGGCGGCGGACTTCAAACCTGATTGCGGCTTGTGCAACGTCGCCCCGCGTCGGCTCGCTGACCGGCCCCGCTTGCTGCACACTTGCGCCGTGGATGGTGGAGAGCAGACGCGCCCGGTGACCGCCGACGACGCCCCGCCGCGCTCGGCGGTGGTGGTCAACCCCTCGAAGGTGACCGATCTGGACCAGTTCCGCCGTATCGTGGACGACGCCCTCGCCGCGGCGGGCTGGCCCGCGCCGGCCTGGTACGAGACCACGGTCGAGGACCCGGGCCGGGGCCAGACCGAGGCGGCCGTCGAAGCCGGCGCCCAGGTGGTCTTCGCCTGCGGCGGCGACGGCACCGTGATGGCCTGCATCAGCGGACTGGTCGGCACCGAGGCCGCCCTGGCCGTGCTGCCGCAGGGCACCGGCAACCTGCTCGCCGCCAACCTCGGGCTCTCCAACGACCTCGCCGCCGGGCTGCAGGTGGCGGTGGAGCGCGGGATGCGCCGGCTGGACGTCGGCGCGGTCGAGGACCGGTACTTCGCGGTGATGGCCGGAATGGGCTTCGACGCCCAGATGCTCCAGGACACCTCCGAGACGACCAAGGCGCGCATCGGCTGGCCGGCGTACGTCGTGGGGGCCGCCAAGCATCTTCGCGACCGGCCGATGCGGGTGTCGATCCGCGTCGACGGCCGGCCGCCGCTGCGCCGCCGGGCCCGCACCGTGCTGGTCGCCAACGTCGGCCGGCTCCAGGGCGGGGTGCGCCTGCTCACCGACGCCGAGCCCGACGACGGCTGGCTCGACGTGGCCGTGCTCACCCCCCGTACGCTGCGCCACTGGCTGGCCATGGGCTGGGCCCTGGTACGCCGGCGGGGCAGCGTGCCCCGGATGGAGGTGTTGCGGGCCCGCCGCGTGGAGATCACCAGCAACCGGCCGCAGCCGCGGCAGCTCGACGGCGACCTGATCGAGCCCGGGCGCTCGCTCAAGGTCGAGATCAAACCGGAGTCGCTCTGGCTCTGCGTGCCACGCCCGGAGCGCCATCCCGACCTGGCCGCCGACGCCGACGCCGCGGCGGAGCGGGGTGAGCGGCTGATCGAGGAGGCCCGCCGTGAGTAGCACCAGGCTCGTCCCCGAGACCCGGTTGATGTCGGAGGAGGAGCTCTCCGCCGACGACGCCTGGCACACCCTGCGCCGGCAGGGCGGCTGGTGCCTGCTGCGGGACGCCTTCATCCGGTTCCGCTACGGCGACGGGTTCAGCCACTCCCGCGCCTTCGCCCTCCAGCTCTGCCTCGCCGTGGTGCCGTTCATGATCGCGTTGACCGGTCTGATCACCGAGCTCGGCGTGGAGGAGGGCGGCCAGGTGGTCGCCGACACCGTGCTGGCCCTCACCCCCGGCCAGAGCGAGTCGGTGGTCCGCGAGCTGCTCGGCGACGGGGAGCGCACCGAGCGGGCCGGGGAACTGGCGCTCACCCTCGGTCTGCTCACCGGCCTGGTCGCGCTGACCACCACGATGGCCCAGATCGAACGCGGCGCCAACCGGATCTACGGCGTGGAACGGGACCGCCCGGCCCTGGCCAAGTACGCCCGGGCCGCCGTGCTCGCGGTGACCGCCGGCGTACCGGCGCTGGCCGGGTTCCTGATCCTGGTCGGCGGCGGGGCGATGGGCGAGTCCGTGCAGCGGCACTACGAGTGGGGCGCGTTCGCCGCCGGCGCCTGGGACGTGATCCGCTGGCCGCTGAGCCTCGGGTTGACGGTGCTCGCGGTCGCGGTGCTCTTCCGGCAGGCGCCCCGGCGCAACCAGCCCGGCCTGTCCTGGCTCTTCTTCGGCGCCGGGATCGCCACCGTGCTCTGGTGGGTGGCCAGCCTGCTGCTCGCCGGGTACGTGCGGTTCAGTGACGGGTTCGGGCAGACCTACGGCGCGCTGACCGGGATGATGGCCCTGCTGCTCTGGGCCAACCTCACCGGCGTGGCACTCTTCGGCGGCCTGGCCTTCGCCGCCCAGCTGGAGGCGATGCGGATCGGGGTGCAGGAGCCGGCCCAGCCGGACCTGTGGGAGCCGGAGTCCGAGCGGGGGGAGCCGCTCTACGACACCGGTGAGATGACCTCGCTGTAGCCGTCGCCGCGGTCACCCCCGGTGTACGCGGAGCGCGGATCGGGTACAGCGCCTCGCCAGGAGCGAGAGGGAGGCTGCCGTGAGCGCGGTCATCGACGTGTTACGACGACCACTGGGTCACTTCACCGAGCGGACGCTCGCCGGCCTGGCACTCGTGCTCGGGACCGGCGTCGGCTTCGGGCTGCTGCTGGTGCTGGTCCGGGTCCGCTGGACCCCGCTCTACGACGTCGACCACGGCGTGGCGGCCTGGCTCAACGACCTGGTCGCGCCGCACGGGCCGCTGGTGACCGTGCTCAACGCCCTCACCGACCTGGGCGGCCGGGCGGTGCTCATCTGGCTGATCTCGGTCGCCGTGATCGGGCTGCTGATCCGTCGGCAGAGCCGGCTCGCGGTGTTCCTGATCGTGACCGGGCTCGGCGCGCTGATCCTCGACCCGGCGCTGAAGACCCTGGTCGACCGGTTGCGCCCCGAGGTGGAGGTGCCGATCGGCACCTACGCCGGGGACAGCTTCCCCAGCGGCCACGCGCTGGGCTCCTTCGTCGCGTACGGGGCGCTGCTGCTGGTGTTCCTGCCGGCCCTGTCGCCCCGCTGGCGCAAGCCGGCGATCGCCCTGGTCGCCCTGGTCGTCTTCCTCATCGGCCTGACCCGGGTCGCGCTCGGCGTGCACTTCGTCTCCGACGTGCTCGGGGCCTGGCTGCTCGGTGCCGCCTGGCTCGGCGTCACCGCGTACGCCTTCCGGCTGTGGCGGCTGGAGCGCGGCCGCCGGGTGCCGGCGCTGACCGAGGGGCTGGAGCCCGAGGCCGCGCACGAGGTCGCCCCCGCCCCCGACGAGGCGCACGTGCTGCCGCACCCCCGGGCCGCCGTCTTCGAGCTGCTGGCCGGCTGGGTGCTGGTGCTCGGCGCGCTCTACGGCTTCGGGATGTTCGTCAGCTACTACGCCGGCGGAACCTTCTTCGCCACCTTGGACACGGAGGTGCCGAGGTGGTTCGCCGAGCACCGCACCCCGGGCCGGGACGACGTCAGCTACTGGTGGAGCAAGGCCGGCGACACCCACGCCATCCTGCTCATCTCGCTGGTCTTCTGCCCGCTCGTACTGGCGGTGTGGCGGCGCTGGCGGCCGGTGCTCTTCGTGGCGCTGACCATGTTCGGCGAGCTGAGCCTCTTCCTCGCCTCCTCCGCGGCGGTGGACCGGCCGCGCCCGCCGGTGGGCAACCTGGACGGCCCCATGCCGACCTCCTCCTTCCCCTCCGGCCACATCGCGGCGACGATCTGCGTCTGGGCGGCGATCACGCTGGTCGTCCTGCCGCGCACCGACCGCTGGTGGCGCTGGCTGTTCGTGGCGCTGGCCGTGATCATGCCGGTCGGGGTGGCCGTCTCCCGGATGTACCGGGGCATGCACCACCCGACGGACTTCATGGGCGCGATCCTGCTCAGCGCGCTCTGGATCGGCCTGCTCTACTGGGTGGTCCGCCCCAACGCCGACGTCTACGAGGGCAACCGGCCGGCGATCGAGTCGGAGCAGATCGGCGAACTCGACGACGAGCTGGCCAAGGCCGCCCGGCCGCAGTGAGGCGGCGCCCATGCTGCGGGTGATGACCTGGAACATCAGGACCGGCGGGCGGGACCGGCACGGGCCCGACCGCCGGGACCTGCTGCTCGGGGTGGCCACCGCGCAGCGGCCGGACGTGCTGGCCCTGCAGGAGCTGCGGGGCTTCGACCGGGGCGGGCTGCTCGACGACGTCGCGCGCCGGGTGGGCATGCGCCCGCACCTGGCGCGTTCCTGCTTCGGGCAGCCGGTGGCCGTGCTGGTCCGCCCGCCGCTGCAGGTGCTGGCGACCGGCCCGGTGCGCCGGCCGTTCCACCACGCCGCCGCCTGGGTACGGGTGGCGACCGCGTCGGGGCCGTTGACGGTGTTCAGCACCCACCTGCATCCGTACTCGGGCGGCCGGCGCCGGATGGAGGCGGACTGGCTGGCCGCCGCCGTGCGGCGTACCGGCTCCCCGCTGGCGCTGCTCGCCGGTGACCTGAACACCCTGGAGCCGACCGCGGAGCACACCGACCGGCTGGCGGGCCTGCCAATGCACTACCGCCGCCGGCACCTGCGCCGCGACGGCGGCACCGTCGACACCCGGGCCGTCGCCCGCCTGCTCGACGCCGGCCTGGTCGACCTCTGGCGGGCCCGCGCCCCCGGCGCGAGCGAGGCGGACGGGCTGACCGTGCCGACCCGGCACGGCGGGGCGGAGTTCGCCGGCATGCGGCTGGACTACCTGCTCGGCACGGCGCCGGTCGCCGCGCTGACCCGCGAGGTACGGGTGGTCCGGGGCGGCGACGCCGACCGCGCCTCCGACCACTATCCGGTCGTCGCCGAGCTGGACCTGCGCCCGGCCTGACCCGGCTCGCCGCCAGCGCACGAAGGCCGGCCGCCCGATCGGGGAGGTGACCGTCCGCGTCACCCGCGAGGGCGGGGAAGCTGTGCGCCGCCCACAACCCCCAATCGCGGCGGGTCGGGGCATCCCCGCCGCCGGTCACCCCGACACGCCGCATGTCGTGTCGACCGACGGCATCCCGGCCGCACCCCGGCGGCTGCCGGTGCAACCCTTCCGGCCGCCACGGCCATCACCACGGTGACGGCACTGACGACGCGGGGGAGCGGCCGATGCACGGCAGGGAAGACCTGGACCTGGTACGGCCGCTGTTCCGCACGGACTGGCTGCCCGACGGGATGACCCACCGGACGTGTGCCAGCCACCGGGGCGAACGGTCCCTGATCGCCTGGGAGGGTCCGGTGACGGGGCCGATGGCCGGCAGCCGGGTGGTGTCGGTGCGGGTGGGGCCCGCCGTCGACCTGACCGCGACACGGCGCGGCTGGCGGCGCGGCCCGGACGTGTCCGTGCAGGGCCGGACGGCACGGCTGGACGCCGACCCGGACGACGGGCACACCTCGCTGTCCTGGGAGCACCAGCCCGGCGTGGCGGTGACCGTGCTGGGCACCAACCTGTCCCGCCCGGCGCAGACGCTGGGCCGGATCGCCGAGGGGCTGGTCTGGACGGACCATCCGGCCCGGGTGCCCTTCCGCACCGTCGCCGCACCCGACGGCGCGCGCTGGGCGACGACGGTCCTGGACTGGCGGCACGGGCGATGGCACCGGGCGCGGTGCGGATACCGGGTGCCGGGCGCGGCGGGCCCGCACGAGGACCTGACCGTCGGTGTGGTCCGGGACGCCACGCCGGCCGCCGGAATGGCTGCCGCGCCGGGCGGCCTCGGGGCGTACCGGGTGGGTGGGCTGGGTGCGGACTGCGCCGCCGAGGTCGTCGTGCTCACCATCCGGGGTCTTGCCGCGCTGGGCGGCCCCGACGGCGCCCTCGCCCTCGCCGCCGCCGTGCGGCTGGTCGACCGTCCCGGAGACGAGGCGGCGTGGCTGCTTCCCTGACCCGTGCAACCGAACCGGGCCCCACGCCCATCCGTACGGTAAGGACGCCGGCGTCCGGGAACGGGGAGTGGTCGATGCATGCCGCGCAACGGCAGGAGTACGTCGAGTTCGTCGAGGCGGCGACACCGAAGCTGCGACGGGCGGCGTACCTGCTGACCGGTGACGCGCACCGGGCCGACGACGTGGTGCAGCAGACCCTGACCCGGCTCTACGTGAAGTGGGGCCGGGCGCGGGGCGCCGACGACATCGGCGCGTACGTGCACCGGATGCTGGTCAACGCGTTCCGGCAGGAGCGGCGCTCCCGCTGGTTCGGCGTGCAGCTCTTCGAACGGTCACCCGAGCCGGAGTCCCGGGGCGGTCCGTCCGGCCCCGGCGACTCGGTCGTGGACGCGGTGGCGGTGCGGACCGCGCTCGCGGCGGTGCCGCCCGGCCAGCGGGTGGTGCTGGTGCTGCGCTTCTACGCCGACCTCAGCGTGGAGCAGACCGCCGAGGTGCTCGGCTGTTCGACGGGGAACGTGAAGAGCCAGACGGCGCGCGGGCTGGCCGCGTTGCGCCGGCACTTGCCGGTGGGCGACGGGACGGAGGTGAACCGGTGAACCGGGACGACGAGACGCTGGTCCGGTCGCTGCTGGCCCGGGCGGCCGACGACCTGCCGGCCGGTGGCGTGCCGGCGCAGACGCTGCTGGCCGCGGGGGAGCGGGCGGTGCGCCGTCGCCGTGGGCTCGCCGCCGGTGCGGTGGCGGGCGTCGCCGCGGCGGTCCTTCTCGGGTCGGCGGTCCTGACGGGGGGCCTGCGTCCCGCCGTGACGCCCGGCGACGAGAAGTCTCCCCAGCCCAGCCGTAGCGCGCCGACGGCGACCCGGGGCTCCGCACCGACGGTGGCACCCGAAGCGCTGGATCCGAGGCAGCGGATGTTCCGCCTCGGATCGCTCCCCCCGAACGCCGGTCACCAGTCGTACCGCTCCGACCGAAAGATGATCATGGCGAGTGCGGACGTGCCGGACGCGATCAGCCCGGGCGGTCCGGTCGAGGCGGGCCCGATCATGGCATTCACCGGTTCGGTGATGGTGCGGATGGGAGCGCGTGGGGTCGACGTGCTCGCCGAGCAGCGGGAACCACAGCTGGGCGGCGGCCCGACTCCACCCCCGTTGCCGGGCAGGCCGGTCGCGCCGGTGGACGGTCACCCCGCCCACCTCTGGACCGGTGACGGGGAGACGGTGCTCTCCTGGGAGTACGCGCCGGGCGGCTCGATCTCCGTCACCGTGCGGGAGCTGCCCAGGCCGGAGGCCGTCGCGCGCCAGATCGTGGCGGGTCTGATCTGGGAGACGACGGCGATGACCGTGCCGTTCGCGCCGGTCGCCGATCCGCCCGGCAGCGTCCTTGACGGGGTGGAGGTGCGGACCTTCCGAGGACGGTGGCTCAGCGTCTTCGCGTACTACGCGGTGTCGACCGCGGCCGGTCGGGCCACCGGACGGGACGTCCTCGTCGGGGTGACCGACGGGATGTACGCGGGCGACGGCTCGGACTTCGGGGATACGAAGCTGACCGTGGCCGGCCGTCCGGCGTACGCGGTCGACGGGCCGAAGGGGTTCGGGGCGTACCGGGTGGCGCAGGTGCCGAGCTGCGCGCGTTGCGTGGCGGAGGTGAACCTCGAGAGCGAGGCGGGGTCGGCTTCGGTCGGAGGGCGGGACGGTGCCCTCGACCTCGCCGCGTCGATCCGCATGGTCGAGGGCAGCGACGACCCGGCCGCCTGGCGTCCCCTCTGAGCGTGGCCACCGCCGTCGGAGACGACGGCGGTGGCCCACCGGACGGGACGCCTAGATGATCACGTTCAGCAGCACCGTCAGCACGACCGAGGCGAGGATCGAGAAGAGGATCATCAGGAGGCAGCCGAGGCCGCCGCCGAGGAACCGGACCTCCGTGTTTCCGATGCGCATGGTTCCACCTTCGCAGTCTGGGGAGTGAGCAGGACTCGGATCGCGCCGGCCACCTGCCGGGGCGCGGTGGCGACCACGTTGTGCGCGGCGCGCGGCACGCTCGCCGTGCGCGCGCGGGGGATCAGCCGGGCCACCTCGGTCCGCCAGGCGGGCGGCGCCACGGTGTCCCTGGCCCCGCCCAGCACCAGGGTCGGCGCGGTGATCCGGACCAGGTCCTCCTCCACCGGGTTGCGCACCGAGTGCGACACGGTGGCGGCGACCCGCCAGGGGCGGGCGTCCCACACGTCGCGGAGCAGGACGGGCGCCTGTAGCGGCGCTTCCGCCACGGTGTCCAGCAGCCAACGGCCGATCAGGCCCCGGCGGGACCGGGCGGCCGGGTCGCTGGTCGGGCCGGCCAGCACCACTGCCCGGACCACCGAAGGCCGGCGCGCGGCCAGCGCGGCGACGACCTCCGCGCCGAACGAGTGCCCCACCAGGCAGGCGGGCGGCAGCCGGTACGCGGCCAGCCAGGCCGCCAGGAACGCGGCGTGCCGGCCGACGTCGTACGCCCGCCCGGGGCGCTCGGTCAGCCCGAAGCCGGGCAGGTCCGGCACGTACACCGGATGGGTGGTCGAGAGTTCGACGGCCAGCGGGGTGAGGTAGCGGTGGGAGACCGCGAGCCCGTGCACCAGCACCACCGGCGGCGCGTCACTGCCCGGGTTGCGGGAGCGGCGGGTGTGCGTGCGCAGGCCGTCCACCAGCCGCCACTCGCTGGTGAGCCCGGCGGCCGGGCGGGGTGCGGCCAGGGCGAGCCGCAGCTCCGCCGTCCCGAAGCGTCCCGGTGCGCGCCGGCGCAGCCTCACAGTTCGCGCAGCCGGGGGAGCAGTTCCTCCTGTGCCCAGTCCAGGAACATCGGCTGGGTCTCCCCGCCCACCTGCACGATCGCCACGTGGGTGAAGCCCGCGTCGACGAACTGCTTGAACGCCTCGACGTGCCGGTCGACGTCGGGGCCGCAGGAGATGCCCTCGGCGACGTCCTCCTCGCGGACGTACTGGGTGGCGGCGGCGAAGGCCTCCGGGCCGGGCAGGTCGGCGTTGACCTTCCAGCCCATGCCGAACCAGCGGAACTGGTCGTGCACGATCTTGCGGCATTCGGCCTCGTCCGGGCCGTAGCAGATGGCCACCTGGCCGTAGCGGGGCTGACCGGCGCCGCCCGCGTCGTCGTAGAGCTGGATGATCCGGCGGTCGGGTTCGGTGGCGACGATGCCGTCGGCGTACTCGGCGGCGAGCGCGGCCGACGACGGCCCGGAGGCCGCGACGGCCATCGGCACGGGCTCGTCCGGCCGGTCCCACAGGTACGCCTCCGGGACGTCGAAGTGGTTGCCGGAGAAGGTCAGGGTCTCGCCGTTGAGCAGCGGCCGGATGATCTGCAACGCCTCCTCGAACATCTCGTGCCGCTGCTGCACGTGCGGCCAGCCGCCGACCACGTGCTCGTTGAGGTTCTCGCCGGCGCCGAGGCCGAGGGTGAACCGGCCGTCGGAGAGCGTGCCGATCGTGCTGGCCTTCTGCGCGACCACGGCCGGGTGGTAGCGCAGGATCGGGCAGGTCACGAAGGACATCAGCTCGGCGCGGCTGGTGGCGTGGGCGACCGCGCCCAGCACCGACCAGGCGTACGGGGAGTGCCCCTGGGAGTCCAGCCACGGGTAGTAGTGGTCGGAGATCACCAGCTGGTCGAAGCCGGCCGCCTCCGCCCGCACCGCATAGTCGACGAGCTGCTTGGGGCCGGCCTGCTCGCACATCAGGGTGTAGCCGACGGTGACCATCCTGGTTTCTCCTTCCGCCCGACCGATCGTCACGGGATACCCCACCGGGTGCGGGTCAACCCCGGCCGTCCCCTTTCGGCGCGGCGTCCGCCCCGGTTCCCGCCGCCCGCCGCCTGCCCTTGACGACGGTTCGGGCGGCGGCCTAGGGTCCGGGCTTAACCGGTTCGGCGCCCCATGGCGGCACATCTTGTGGTGGGGTGCCGCCCGGTGGCGGGCCGCGGTCGGCGTGGGCTGCCACCGTTCGCGCCGCAGAGGCGGGGTTCAACTTAACCGGTTGCTTTCCCGATCGCATCGGCCTACGCTGATGCCTGCGCGCGACCAGGGAGTCGAGCGGCGGCTGCCGGGCTACAGCCGCCACGACCGTCGTCACCACCGCCACCCCGCCAGGGCACGGGGTCGACCCTGAGGAATGCCATGAGAAAGCGACTCACCGTCGCCGGCGCCGCCCTGCTCACCCTCCTCGCCGCCGTCTTCGCGTTCGTCCAGCCGGCCCACGCCGCAACCGGGTTCTCGGTCGCCAACGGCCGGCTCTACGACGCGGGAGGCGTCGAGTTCGTCATGCGCGGCGTCAACCACGCCCACACCTGGTACCCGCAGCAGACCAGCTCCTTCGCCAACGTCAAGGCGCTCGGCGCGAACACCGTCCGGGTGGTGCTGTCCAGCGGCGACCGCTGGACGAAGAACAGCGCCGCCGACGTCAGCAACGTCATCTCGCTCTGCAAGGCCAACCGGCTGATCTGCGTGCTGGAGGTGCACGACACCACCGGCTACGGCGAGCAGAGCGGGGCGATCACCCTCGACCGGGCGGTCGACTACTGGCTGAGCATCGCCGGTGCGCTCAACGGCCAGGAGAAGTACGTCATCGTCAACATCGGCAACGAGCCGTACGGCAACCAGGGCTACGCGACCTGGGCCACCGACAACGCCAACGCGATCAAGCGGCTGCGCGCCGGCGGGATCGCGCACACCATCATGGTGGACGCCCCGAACTGGGGCCAGGACTGGTCCTTCACCATGCGGGACAACGCCGCGACGGTGTTCAACGCCGACCCGGCCAGGAACACGGTCTTCTCGATCCACATGTACGGCGTCTTCGACACCGCCGCCGAGATCACCGACTACCTCGGCCGGTTCCGCAGCGCCGGGCTGCCCATCGTGGTCGGCGAGTTCGGCTTCAACCACTCCGACGGCAACCCGGACGAGGACACCATCCTGTCCTACAGCCAGGCCAACCGGATCGGCTGGCTCGGCTGGTCGTGGAGCGGCAACGGCGGCGGCGTCGAGTACCTGGACATGGCCACCAGCTTCAATCCGGCCCAGCTGACCAGCTGGGGTCAGCGGATCTTCAACGGCGCCAACGGCATCAGGGCGACCGCCAGAGAGGCCTCGGTCTACTCCGGCAGCACGCCGACCCCGCCGACCCCCACCCCGACCACGCCGCCGCCCACAACGCCCCCGGCCGGCGGCTGCACGGCCAGCTACACCATCGTCAACCAGTGGCAGGGCGGCTTCCAGGGTGAGGTGAAGGTGACCGCCGGCTCGGCCGCCATCACCGGCTGGACGACGAGGTGGACCTTCGCCAACGGCCAGACGGTCAGCCAGTCCTGGAACGCCGCGCTGAGCAACTCCGGTGCGTCGTACACCGCCCGCAACGTCGACTACAACGGCCGGCTCGGCGCCGGCGCCAGCACCAGCTTCGGCTTCGTCGCCGGCTGGAACGGCACCAACGCCGCGCCCGCGGTGACCTGCACCGCGAGCTGAACGACGGGGGAGCACCGGTGGCCGGGTCCGCGCGGACCCGGCCACCGGTCGGCTTCCACCCGAACGCACGGTCGGGCAGGATCTGCTCGTGCTCTCAGACATCCTTCGGCTCCAGAGTGCCTTCGACGAGGCCGAGCTACGTGCCGACACCGAAGCGCTGAACGCGTTGCTGGCCGACGACTTCCGGTCCATCGGCGAGCAGGGCTACGTGCTCGACAAAGCACAGTGGGTCGGTAAGTTCGCCGAGTTCGGCTACACCAGCCTGGAGAGCAGCGAAGTCGAGGCGTCTTTCTACGGTCATGCGGCCATCGTCCGGTGCGTCCAACGCAGCCGCTCGGCCTGGCGCGGGCAGGAGATGGCGTTGACGGTCCGCGTCAGCCAGACCTGGGTCGAGCTGCCCGAGGGCTGGCGGCTGGCCGGCATCCAGTTCAGTTCCCTCGGCGGCGCGTGACGGCGACAGTCGACCGGGCAAGAAAGTGCTTCTCCAATGTCAGGCGATCGGGCCAATGCGGCAGGCCGTGGCACCGGAACCCGCTACGGCTGGAAGTACTCCGACATCACGCGGCTGACCGATTCCGGCTGCTTGACGTCGACCGGGAGGAACTCCGCCATCGTCGGCAGGCCGATGACCGGGGTGCCCGAGACCGCATCAGTGGGCTCGAACGAGTGCCGGCCTACTCGCCCACCGACAGTCGGGCTGCCCGCATCCGCAGGTAGCGCTGCTCGGGCAGGCTCGTCGTGCCGCCGGCCGCCGCGCGGTAGTGGGCGACCGCCCGTTCCCGGTCCCCGGACATCTCGTACAGGTGGGCGCGGGCCGCGTCGAGCCGGTGCTGCCCGGCCAGCCGGGGGTCGGTGGCGAGGGTGGCGAGCGCGGCCAGCCCCGCCTCGGGGCCGTCCACCATGGCCGTCGCCACGGCCCGGTTGAGCGCGACCACCGGGTTGCCGGAGAGCCGTTCGAGCACCCGGTAGAGGGCGAGGATCTGCGGCCAGTCGGTGGCCTCGGCCGTCGGCGCCTCGTCGTGCAGCGCGGCGATGGCGGCCTGGAGCTGGTACGGCCCGACCGGCCCCCGGGCCATCGCCCGGGTGACCAGTGCCGTGCCCTCGGCGACGGCGGCGGCGTCCCAGCGGGTCCGGTCCTGGTCGGCCAGGGAGATCAGCTCGCCGGAGGGGCCGGTGCGGGCGGCGGCCCGGGCGTCGGTGAGCAGCATCAGCGCGAGCAGGCCGGCGACCTCGCTGTCGTCGGGCAGCAGCGCGTGCATGGCCCGGGTCAGCCGGATCGCCTCCTCCGACAGGTCGACCCGGCGCAGGTCGGGGCCGAGGGTGGCGGTGTGCCCCTCGGTGAAGATCAGGTAGAGCACGTGCAGCACGGCGGCCAGCCGGTCCTGCCGCTCCCGCTGGCCGGGCAGCCGGAACGGCACCCCGGAGTCCCGGATGCGCTGTTTGGCGCGGCTGATCCGCTGCGCCATGGTGGCCTCGGGGACGAGGAAGGCGCGGGCGATCTCGGCGGTGCTGAGCCCGCCCACGGCGCGCAGGGTCAGCGCGATCGCCGACCCGGTCGACAGGGTGGGATGGCAGCAGAGGAAGAGCAGCACCAGGGTGTCGTCCCGCTCCGTGGCCGGTGGCTCGTCCGCCGCCGGGGCCGTCCCCCGCCGGTCGGGCTCGCGCCGGGCGGCGCGGTCCTCCCGCTCGCGCCGGGCGGTCTCGGCCCGGACCAGCTCGATCATCCGCCGGTACGCGACCTGGACCAGCCAGCCGCGCGGGTTGTCCGGCAGGCCCTCGGCGGGCCACTGGGTAACCGCGTCGAGCAGCGCCTCCTGGACGGCGTCCTCGGCGGTGGCGAAGTCGCCGAACCGGCGGGCGAGCACGCCGAGGACCTGCGGCGCCAGCTCGCGCAGCAGGTCCTCGACGGTGCGGTCCGGGGTGTCCAGCCGTCACATCTCCTGCGGCGGTGCCGACATCACCGGGTGGACCTCGATCGGCATGTTCAGCGGCCGGCCGCCGGGGCCGGGCGCGGTGGAGATGTACGCGGCGATCTCGACCGCCCGCTGCGGCGTCTCGCAGTCGACGATCCACCAGCCGGCGAGGAACTCCTTCGTCTCGGCGAAGGGGCCCTCGGTGACCACCGGTGCGCCACCCGCGCCGGCCCGGACGATCCGCGCCTGCTGCGGCCCGCCCAGTCCCTCGCCCTGGACCCACTCGCCGTCGGCGGTGAGCTTGCCGTTCACCTCGGACATGAACGCGATGTGCGCGGCGATCTCGTCCGGCGTCCAGGTGTCGATCGGGGGGAAGTCGGTTCCGGCGGCGCTGAACTGCATCAGCAGCATGTACTTCACGGCTGGCTCCTCACGTCCGAGCACCGATTCTCGGTGCTTGCACCCGGAGGTAGAAGCCGCCGCTCCGCTTCTCTACATCCGCGCGGAAGAAATCCCCAACTTTTTCAGTCGACCGCGGTGACCTCCAGCAGCAGCGCCTGCTCCGGGTGCAGGGCGGGCAGCTGCACCCCGACCGAGCCCAGCACCGCCCCGCCCAGGGTGACCCCCTTCGGCAGCCAGCCCGGCTCGGTGAGCTGCAGCACCGCCGGCTCCGGTACGCCCGCGGGCGGGCGGACGGCGTAGCGGCGGGCCGGGTCGAGGCCCGGCAGGCGTACCACTCCGGGCGTCTGCGCGGCGGAGGTGGTCAGCCGCGACACCGCGTACACGGCGTGGGAGCCGTCGTGGGCGACGACGCCGTGCGCCTGCACGGCCGGGTCCGGGTGGTCGACCCGGACCACCCGGCCGGAGTGCAGCAGCGGGCGGAGCCGCTTGTGCAGTGCGACCCAGGCGGCCAGCTCGGCGCGCTGCGTGGCGTCGACCGACCCGATGTCCCACTCGATGCCGTGGTGGCCGAAGAGCGCGGTGACGGCGCGGAAGCCCAGGTCGTGTACCCGGTGGGTGGTGTGCGAGCGCTCCGGTCCGATGTGGGTGCCGACCAGCTCCGGTGGGAGCAGCAGCCCGGTCCAGCGCTGGATGGCGAGCCGCTCCAGGGCGTCGTTGCAGTCGCTGGCCCAGACCCGGTCGGTGCGGCGCAGGATCTCCAGGTCGACGCGGGCCCCGCCGGAGGAGCAGCTCTCGATCTCGACCCCGGGGTGCCGGCGGCGCAGCTCGTCCAGCAGCCGGTAGACCGCCACGGTCTGCGCGTGCACCCCCGGCCGGCCCCGGTGGCCGGCCTCGGTGAGGTCGCGGTTGTGGTCCCACTTGAGGTACGCGATGCCCGGGTGCTCGGTGAGCAGCGCGTCGAGCCGCCCGAGCAGGTGGTCGTACGCCTCCGGGTGGGCCAGGTCGAGCACCTGCTGGTGGCGCCACTCCAGCGGCAGCCGGCCGGGGGTGGCGAGCACCCAGTCGGGGTGGGCGCGGAACAGGTCGGAGTCGGCGTTGACCATCTCCGGCTCGACCCAGAGCCCGAACTGCATCCCGTGCTCGCGGACGTGGTCGATCAGCGGTTGCAGCCCGCCCGGCCAGACCTCGTCGTCGACGTACCAGTCGCCCAGGCCGGCCCGGTCGTGCCGGCGGCCCCGGAACCAGCCGTCGTCGAGGACGAACCGTTCCACGCCCACCTCGGCGGCCCGGTCGGCCAGCGCGGTGAGCCGGGCCAGGTCGTGGTCGAAGTAGACGGCCTCCCAGACGTTCAGGGTGACCGGTCGGGGGGTGCGCGGATGCCCGGGGCGGGCGCGCAGGTGGCGGTGCAGCACGTCGCTGAGCCCGTCCAGGCCGGCGGTGGAGTGCACGGCGTACAGCAGGGGAGTGGCGTACTCCTCGCCGGGGCCGAGCACGATCTCGCCGGGGGCGAGGAGTTCCCCGCCGCCGAGGGTGGACTCGCCGGTGGGCCGCCGTTCGGCGACCGTGACGTGGTCGCCGCTCCAGGCGGTGTGCACGGCCCAGACCTCGCCGTGGCCGAAGCCGAAGCCGGGCGTGCCGGCCACCAGCAGCAGGGTGGCGTCGTGTCCGGTCCGCCCGTGCCGGCCCTCGCGCACCCAGGCGCCCATCGGCCACGGGTGCCGCTGCGGCGCGCGTTCCCGGCACCAGCGCCCGGTGAGGTCGAGCAGTTCGGTGGCGACCTGCGGTACCGGCAGCACCGGGGTCAGCTCGCGCAGTTCGTAGCGGCCGTCGCCGTCGTTGCGCAACCGGTGTCGCAGCGTCAGCAGGCCCGCCGGGTCGAGGGTGATCTCGACGGTCAGGGCGAGACCGGCCGCCGGGTCCGACGCCCGCACGGTCACCCGGGCCGCGCCGGGCCCGTCCCGGTCGTCGTCCTCTCCTGGTACGCGCACCGGCTCACCGCCGGGGGCCACGCGGCCCGGGTCCGGGCGGCCCGTCCCGTCACTGCCGCCGGTCGTGGTGGTGTCGGCGACGTCGATCCCGTCGAGGCGGAAGGCGGTGGACCAGTCCCGTCCGTCGCGGTGTCCGGCCAGGCCGGGGCGCCCGCTCCAGCCGGCGCTCGCCTCGGGCAGCAGGGACAGCACGGTGGGTGCGTCGAAGCTGCTCGGCACGACCGGCGGGACGGTGGCATCGACCAGCGCGGGCAGGTCGCCGGCGGGCACCGGGCCGAGGTCGGCGCCCCAGTGCACCACCCGGGGCAGGCCCGGGCCGCGCGCGTCGAGCACCAGGCTGGTCCGCGCGCGGCGTAGGTGGATGACGGACGCAATCGTCATGACCGCTCATCTCTCCGTGAGGGCACGCCGGTCTCCGTGGCGGGACCGGGCGGCCGGATCGGGACGAGCGGCATACCGGGCCGGCATGCCGCTCGTCCGTTGGTCCACTGGGCCGGGCGGGGAAGTCCCGGCGCTGTCAGCCCTTCGAGGCGCCCAGGGTCAGCCCCCGGACGAACTGCTTCTGGAGCAGGAAGAAGACCACCAGGGTGGGGATGGCGACCAGCACCGAGCCGGCCGAGACCAGGTTGTTGTCGGTGAAGAACTCGCCGCGCAGGTTGTTCAGCGAACTGGTCACCGGGAACTTGTCGCCGGAGCGCATCAGCACGGTTGCCCAGAAGAACTCGTTGTAGATCCAGGTCACCTCCAGGGTGGCCAGTGCGGCCAGGGCCGGCCGGCACAGCGGCATGGTCACCTGCCAGTACTGCCGCCAGACGCTCGCGCCGTCGACCATCGCCGCCTCGTACAGCTCGCGGGGCAGCGCCTTCATGTAGTTGCTCAGCACGAAGACGCAGAAGCCGCACTGGAAGGCGACGTTGATCAGGATCAGCCCCCAGTAGCTGTCGTAGAGCAGCTCCGAGTCGCTCATGAACTCCGGCAGCGGCACCTCGGTGAAGAGCCGGAAGAGCGGGATCAGCAGCGCCTGCTGCGGCAGCAGGTTGGCCGCGGTGAAGAGCCCGAGCAGGACGATGTTGAGCTTCCAGCTGAACCGGGCGATCACGAACGCCACGCAGGAGGCCAGGAAGAGCGTCGCCAGCACCGCCGGCACGGTGATCCAGACCGAGTTGAGGAAGTGCTTGCCGAACTCGGCGGTCTCCCAGGCGGTGACGTAGTTGTCGAACGTCCAGCCGCCGAGCGAGACGTACCCGTTGGCGGCGGTGTAGTCGTACGACCGCAGCGAGGTCAGCACCGCCCAGACGATCGGGAAGAGCCAGCCGATCGCCACCGCACCCAGGAACAGGTGCAGGACCACCCGGGCCGGCCGCAGCGGCGCGCGCCGGGGGGCCGGCGCGTCGGTCGCCGGCTCGCGGGTCAGCGTCGGGGCGCTCATCGCCGGTCCTCCCTCATCACGGTGGTCAGGTAGATGGTGATGAAGACCAGGGAGACGACCAGCATGATCGTCGCCAGCGCGGAGCCGAAGCCGATCCGGCTGGCCTCGCCCACCACGTTCTGGGTGACCAGCGCGGAGAGCAGTTCCAGGCCGTTGCGGCCCTTGTTGATCACCCAGACCAGGTCGAACGCGCGCAGCGACTCGATCACCGTCACCACCAGCACGATGATGTTGATGGGCCGCATCACCGGGAAGACCACCCGGAAGAAGGTGCTGGTCTCCGAGGCGCCGTCGACCGCGGCGGCCTCGCGCAGCGACGGGTCGACGCCCTTCAGGCCAGCCAAATAGAGCAGCATGATGTAGCCGACGTGCCGCCAGCCGGCGGCGAACATGACCGCCCAGATGTTGACGTCGGGGTCGCCGTACCAGTCGGTGTCGCCGCCGAGCACCGCGTTGAGCAGGCCCTGGTCGCGGGAGTAGATGAGCTGCCAGACGAAGCCGATCAGCGCCAGCGAGAGCACCACCGGCAGGTAGAGCGCGGTCTGGTAGAACCGGCTGCCGCGGATCTCCTTGTCCAGCAGCACGGCGAGGAACATCCCGAACGGGGTGGCGACCACGAAGAGCGCCGCCAGCCAGAGCAGGTTGTTCTGCACCGCGGGTACGAACGGGGGGTAGATGTTGACCACGTCGGAGTAGTTGCGGCCACCCACCCACTCGATCTCGCTCAGCGGGCCGATGCCGTCCCAGTCGGTGCCGGAGAGGGCCACGGTGGCCAGCGCCGGCAGCCAGACCAGCGCGACGACGAGCAGCAGCGGTACGAGCACCATCAGCGTGATCACCACGCGGTCGGTGCGGGACAGGAGCCGTAGCCGGCGGCCGCGACCACCCGTGGAGGTGGTGGTCGCGGCCGGCGACGGCACGGCGTGATCCGCTTGGATCAGGGGCAGGTCGGACACGGTGGTCCTCCCCCTCTCGCCGTCAGCTTGTGAAGATCGACTTCTTCTGGTTCTCGATGCTGTTCAGCAGCCCGTCGATGTCCTTGGGGTTCTTGATGAACTGCTGGAGCGCCGGGATGATCACCGTCGAGGCGAAGTCCGGCCGGGTGTCGCGGTCCAGGAACTGGGCGATCTCGGTGGCCGAGCCGACCAGCTCGGCGGCTTTCTTCTGCAGCGCGGTGTAGCCGCTGGTGTCGGCGCCGCCGTTGGCCACCAGGGTGCTCGGGTCGTTCTTCACGGTGATGTCCGCGGCGGCCTTCGAGCCGACGTACTCCAGCAGCTTCTTGGCGTTCGCCTCGGACTTCGGCTTGCGGGCCATCATGTAGCCGTCGATCGGCGCGTCCAGGGCCTTCGCCCCGATCGTCGAGTCGACCTCGGGGAAGGTGAAGAAGTCGAGGTCGTCCTGCTCCTCGTTGCTGAACTGCTGGGCGACGAAGAGGCCGAGCAGGTACATGCCGCTCTTCTTCTGCTGCAACGACTGGGCGGCCTCCTGCCAGGTGCGGCCCAGGCTGTCGGCCTGGTGCAGGGGGAGCAGCCCGCTCCAGGTGTCGAAGACCTTCTTCACCTTGTCGGAGGTCCAGGCCTCCTTGCCGGCCATCAGGTCGACGTGGAACTGGTAGCCGTTGATCCGCAGGTTGAGGATGTCGAAGGTGCCCATCGCCGGCCAGCCGTCCTTGTCGGCGAAGGCGATCGGGGTGAGGCCGTCCTTCTTCATCTGCGCGCCGAGGGTGTTGAGGTCGTCGAGCGTCTTCGGCACCTGGTACCCGCGCTGCTGCCAGACCGACTTGCGGTAGAAGACCGCCCACGGGTAGTACGACGCCGGCACGAAGTACTGCTTGCCGTCGTCGCCGGTGGAGGCCTTCTTGAACGCGTCGGAGTAGCCGGAGAGCTTGCCCCAGACGTCGCTGAGGTCGCCGGCCAGCCCCTTGGCCGCGAAGAACCGCATCCGGTAGCCGGCGAACCACATGAACACGTCGTCCGGCTTGCCCTGCAGGTAGTTGTTGATGTTCTCCTGGAACGTGTTGTGGTCGACCGTGTTGACCTTCGGCTCGACGCCGGACGCGGTCTGGAAGCCGGCCATCACCTTGGCGATGACCTCCTTCGGCTTCGGGTCCGACTGGTTCGAGCCGATCGAGACGGTTTTGCTGTCCGAGCCGGACTCCGAGTCGGAGCCGCAGCCGGCGAGCAGGCCGGTGCCGAGCAGCGCGCCCGCGCCCGCGCCGGCGAGCAGCGAGCGCCGCCCGATGCCGGAGACGGAGGGCGGTACGAGCCGGGCGAGGTACTCGGCTTCGGTACGGGGACGGGACATGGTGCCTCCTGCGGATGAAGAGGTGCGGCGCCCAAGGGGTTGTCAGAGGTGGCGGGCCGGCGCGTCCCCGAATGCCAACATCGATCCACCGAGATCCAACATTGGCGAACAAGAACAGCCGGTGGCGCTTGAAGCTACCCCTCCCTGCGGCCGTGTCAAGAGGGCTGCTGAGGATCGATACCGCAGTGTTGACAAGGGATCTGAGCGGTAAACGTTGGAAACGAGCCGATGTTGGAAAGTGTTGACTTGCGGCGGCAACGCGGGCACGCTTTCGACCCATGCAGCAGCACGGCACCTGGCAGGGCGAGGGCATCTTCTACGGCGCGGACTACAACCCCGAGCAGTGGCCGGAGGAGGTCTGGGCCGAGGACGTGGCGCTGATGCGCCGCGCCGGCGTCGACCTGGTCTCGGTCGGCATCTTCTCCTGGGCCCTGCTCGAACCGGCCCCCGGCCGGTACGAGTTCGGCTGGCTGGACCGGGCCCTCGACGTCCTGCACGACGGCGGGATCAAGGTCGACCTGGCCACCGCCACCGCCAGCCCGCCGCCGTGGCTGGCCCACCGGCACCCGGAGACGCTGCCCCGCACCGCCGACGGCACCGTGCTCTGGCCCGGCGGGCGGCAGGCGTACTGCCCCAGCTCGCCGATCTTCCGGGAGCGCTCGCTGGCCCTGGTCGAGGCGGTCGCCGGCCGGTACGCCGAGCACCCCGCCGTGGTGATGTGGCACATCTCCAACGAGCTGGGCTGCCACAACGTGCACTGCTACTGCGACGTCAGCGCCGAGGCGTTCCGCCGCTGGCTGCGCGAGCGCTACGGCGACCTGGACACCCTCAACGCCGCCTGGGGCACCACCTTCTGGAGCCAGCGGTACGGCGACTGGGCCGAGATCAACCCGCCGCGTACCGCGCCGACCTTCGCCAACCCCACCCAGCAGCTCGACTTCCTGCGCTTCTCCTCCGACGAGCAGCGGGCCCAGCTGCGGGCCGAGCAGGCGGTGCTCAAGCGGCTGGTGCGCCAGCCGGTCACCACGAACTTCATGATCGGCACCGGGATCAAGTACCTGGACTACCACTCCTGGGCGCCCGACGTGGACGTGGTCTCCAACGACCACTACCTCACCGCCGCCGACCCGCTGTCGCACGTCGGGCTGGCGCTCGCCGCCGACCACACCCGCGGCGTCGCCGGCGGCGACCCGTGGCTGTTGATGGAGCACTCCACCAGCGCGGTCAACTGGCAGCCGCGCAACGTCGCCAAGACCCCCGGCCAGCTGCGCCGCAACAGCCTCACGCACGTGGCGCGCGGCGCCGACGGGGTGTTGTTCTTCCAGTGGCGGGCCTCCCGCGCCGGGGCGGAGAAGTTCCACTCCGCGCTGGTGCCGCACGCCGGGGCCGACACCAAGGTGTTCCGCGAAGTGTGCCGGCTCGGCGCCGACCTCAAGGCCCTCGCCGAGGTGCGCGGCAGCCGGGTCGACGCCGAGGTGGCGATCCTGTTCGACTGGGAGGCCTGGTGGGGGGTCGAGCTGGACTCGCACCCCAGCGTCGACGTCACCTACGCCGACCGGCTCGCCGCGCTGTACGGCGCGCTCTGGCGGGCCGGCGTCACCGCCGACGTGGTGCACCCCTCGGCCGACCTGTCCGGCTACAAGCTGGTCCTCGTGCCCACCCTCTACCTGGTCCGCGACGCCGACGCCGAGGCCCTGCACCGCTACGTCGAGGGTGGCGGCACCGCCCTGGTGACGTACTTCAGCGGCATCGTCGACGAGCACGACCACATCCGCCTCGGCGGCTACCCGGGGGCGTTCCGGGAGCTGCTCGGCGTCCGTACCGAGGAGTTCTTCCCGCTCCGCGAGGGCGAGCGGGTACGCCTCGACGACGGCGCCACCGCCGACGTGTGGACCGAGTGGCTGCACCCGGAGGGCGCCGAGGTGCTCGCCTCGTACGCCGACGGGCCGCTGCCCGGGGTCCCCGCCCTGACCCGGCACCGCCTCGGCGCGGGCACCGCCTGGTACGTCGGGACCCGGCTGGACGAGGCGGCCACCGACCGGCTGGTGGCCCGGCTGCTCGCCGAGGCGGGCGCGCGTCCCCCGGTGGTCGCGCCGGCCGGCGTCGAGGTGGTCCGCCGCCGCGCCGGCGAGCGGTCCTGGCTCTTCGTGGTCAACCACACCGACGCCGAGGTGCGGCTCGACGTCACCGGCACCGAGCTGCTCGGCGGCGCGCGCTGTGCGGGCGAGCTGCGGGTGCCGGCCGGCGAGGTGGCGGTGGTCCGGGAGGAACACGCCGCCGCGGTCCCGCTCGACCGGCCGACGGCGACGGCCTGACCTGCGTACCGTTTCCCCGTCCACCCGGTCAGGAGGTTCGATGCTCGCCCAGCAACGGCAGACCGCCATCCTGGAACTGATCCGGCAGCGCGGCGGCGTGCGGGTCAGCCACCTGGTCAGCAGGTTCGGGGTCTCCGACATGACCATCCGCCGGGACCTGGAGGTGCTCGCCGAGCGGGGGCTGGTCGACAAGGTGCACGGTGGTGCGACCCTGGCCGGTCCCGGCTCCGCCGAGGAGCCCGGCTTCGCCGCCAAGTCGATCCGTCAGCAGGGGGAGAAGCGCGCGATCGCCGAGCACGCGGCCGGCCTGGTCGAGCCGGGCATGGCGATCGCGCTCTCCGCCGGTACCACCACCGCCGCGCTGGCCACCATGCTCGCCGACGTACGTGGGCTGACCGTGGTGACCAACTCGATCCCGGTCGCCGACGCGCTCTACCAGAACCCGCGCGCCGACCAGACCGTGGTGCTCACCGGGGGCATCCGCACCCCGTCGGACGCGCTGACCGGCCCGGTCGCCGAGGCGGCGATCAGCGCCCTCAACGTCGACCTGCTCTTCCTCGGCGTGCACGGGATGAGCCCGCGTACCGGCTTCACCACGCCCAACCTTTTGGAGGCGGCGGTGAACCGGCGGCTGATCAGCGCCGCCCGGCGGCTGGTGGTGCTGGCCGACCACACCAAGTGGGAGACCATCGGCATCGCCACCATCGCTCCGCTGGAGGAGGCGGACCTGCTGATCACCGACTCGAAGCTGCCGCCGGAGGGGCGCCGGCAGATCGGCGAGCAGGTCGGCGAACTGGTCGTCGTCGAGGCCGACTGACCGGCGCCGGGCCGCGTCGCACGTCCCCGGCCGGGCGGCGTGGCCCGCCGCGCTTCCCAGGCAGTTCACAGCGGTTCCGGTTAGCCTGCCCCCGGTAAGCGTTCGCGCTCCACCTCGGAGCGCCTGGTCAGTGCTGCGGGAGTGTCGATGGTCTTCAAGAAGATGCTGAGCGCGTTCGGAGTGGGTGGGCCCAGTGTCGACACCGTCCTGGCCAGCCCGGACACCCGGCCCGGCCTGACCCTCGACGGGCAGGTCAACCTCGTCGGCGGCGAGACCCCGGCCGCCATCGAGCAGATCACCGTCGCCCTGGTCACCCGGGTGGAGATCGAGGGCGGCGACACCGAGTACGCGGGCATCATGGAGTTCCAGCGGATGGCGGTCAGCGGGCCGCTGCAGCTGGCGGCGAAGCAGCAGCTGTCGATCCCGTTCCAGCTGCCCGTGCCGTGGGAAGCCCCGATCACCGACGTCTACGGCCGGCGCCTGCACGGCATGACCATGGGGCTGCGTACCGAGCTGGCGATCGCCCGGGCCGTCGACAAGAGCGACCTGGACCCGGTCAACATCCACCCGCTGCCGGTGCACGAGCGGATCCTGGCGGCCTTCGAGCAGCTGGGCTTCCGGTTCAAGCACGCCGACCTGGAGCGCGGTCACATCCGCGGCACCCAGCAGACGCTGCCGTTCTACCAGGAGATCGAGTTCTTCGCCGCGCCGCAGTACGCGCAGGCGGTCCGCGAGGTCGAGCTGACCTTCGTGACCGGCCCGCACGGCGTCGAGGTGATCCTCGAGTGCGACAAGCGGGGCGGGTTCCTCAGCGCCGGCCACGACATGTTCGGCCGCTACACCGTCTCGCACGCCGACGCCGACCGGCTCGACTTCGCGCAGGTCGTCGACGGCTGGCTGCGCGAAACCACCTCCCGCTACGGCAGCCTGCGCGCCGGCGGGTTCGGGGTTCCGCACGGCCGCCGGGGTCACGGCGCGGGCGGCATGGTCGCCGGCGCGGCCCTCGGCCTCGCCGGTGGCATGGTCGCCGGGGAGATCGTCGAGGACGCCTTCGAGGGCGACTTCGGTGGCGACGACTTCGGTGGCGACTTCGAGTGAGCCGACGACGGTGGCCCTCGGGACGTGTCCCGGGGGCCACCGTTTCTCACGACGTTGAACTCGTGGGTCAGTGGCGAGCCTTGCGCTCGTCACCGCTGCGGAAGTTGCTGCCGGCCTTGGCCAGGCCCCGGCTGCCCATGTAACCGATGGTCAGCAGGGTGATGAAGAACCAGGCCTGCGGGGCGCGGAAGATGTCCACCCCGACCGAGTTCTTGCCGACCAGGAACGACGCGGCCAGAATGCCGATCACGCCGGCGACGTAGACCCAGAATTCGGTCGTCGCGAGCGACGGCTTGGTCTCCGTCCCCGGTGCCTGCATCGGCTGCTCGCGGTGCCCGTCCTGCATCATCGGCATCGGACGGGTCGGAGCCTCGTTCATCGCCGCCCGGTTGGGCGCGTCCTGCATCGGCCGGTTCATGGGCCTGGTGGATGCAGCCTGCGTGCTCATCTGGTCCTCCTCAGGATTTGATGAGTACCTGCACTCCCTCGCCCCGCTACCGCGTTTCGGCCACGGCACGGTTGGCGTTCATGGCGCGGGCACCCCCCGTCTACCCGGGCCCTGGCGAGAGGTAACACCGGCTCGCCGGCGGATTGCCGCCGCCGGTGGCGCCCCGCGCGCAGGGCGCCACCGCCGTGGTACGTCAGCGCAGGCCGTTGCGGACGGCCACCTGGACGAGCAGGTCCGGGTCGTCGGTGATCAGGCCGTCGACCCCCAGGTCGATGACCCGTTGCATCACCGCGGGGTCGTTGACGGTGTACGGCACGACCGTGAGCCCGTGCCGCCGCTGGAGCACCGGCACGCGGGGGCCGTGGAAGTAGGCCGGGTCCTGGCGCAGGTACCAGTCGGCCGAGGCGACCCTGCCTTGAGCCGGGTCGTGCACCTGCCAGTTGGCGGACACCGTCGTCGCGCCGGAGGCGCGCACCAGCTTGCCGAGATCCTGGTGCTGCCACCAGTCCAGGCCGCCCGTCCACGGGCTCTTGACCGAGGGGTCGCCGTAGGCGGCGCGCAGCGAGCACTCGTCGGCGAGGGAGGCGCACTCGGCCGGGCCGTACTGCCAGACCAGGGCGACCGTCTCGATCCGCGGGTCCAGCCGGCGGGCGTAGCGGATGGTGCGCCAGTCGAATGACTGGATCGTCGTCCGGCGGGCGAAGCCGGCGTCCCGGATGGCGCCGACCAGCGCGCGGGTGAAGACGGCGTACGGCGCGGTGTCGTCCACCAGCGGGCTGATCTTCGTCTCCACGTTGAGCCGTACGTCGTTCCGGCCGCTGGTGCGCACCAGGGCGAACACCTCGTCCAGGGTGGGGATCCGGGCGCCGGGCGCGGCGACCTGGGCGGGGAACTCCGGCAGGGTCCGGCTGCCGCAGTCGAGGGTGCGGAGCTGAGCCAGGGTCAGCTCGTGCACCAGCTTGCCGACGTAGGGGAACTCCGGGTCACCGGGGCGGGCCGGCGCGGTGTCCACGCAGTGCGAGCCGTTGACGGTGCGGTCGTGCAGGACGACCAGGTGTCCGTCGGCGCTGACGCCGGTGTCCAGTTCCAGGGTGGAGATCGCCGGGTTCGCCAGCGCGTTCGCGAAGGCGGGCAGGGTGTTCTCCGGGCGGGTGGCCCGGCCGCCGCGGTGGGCCTGGATGTCGAACGGTGCGGCGTACGCCCGGGGCAGCGGCCGGTCGCGCGCGGCCAGCAGGTCGCGCAGCCGGTCCGGGTAGTCGGTGATGATGCCGTCCACGCCGTCGTCGACGAGCTTCGCCATGGTCGGCACGTCGTTGACCGTCCACGGGATCACCTTGAGCCCGTTGCGGTGCGCGTGGTCCACCATGTCCTTGGTGACGTACGGCCGGTAGCCGGGGTCGGTCACGGTGCCGTTCTGCGGGAACCCGTGCACCGGGGAGAACGCGCTCACGCCGAAGCTGCGCACGGCCCGGATCGGGTCGCCGTCGAAGTCGTCGATGTCCAGCCCGCCGAGCCAGGGCGACGCCCCCGGGCGGCCGATTTGGAGGAAGTCGTAGTTGGTCAGGGCGACCAGCGGCAGCCGCGGCTCGACCTGGCGCATCCGCATCAGCGCGCCCCAGTCGAAGCTCTGGACGGTGACCTGCCGCAGCAGCCCGGCGGCGCGGATCTCCCGGGCGGTCACCTGGACGAACTGCTCCCGGGGTGCGGTCTCGGTGGGCGCGCCCGCCTCCACCTTGGTCTCCACGTTGAGCGTCACGTCGTCGGCCCGGTAGCGCTTGACCAGGTCGAAGACCTCCCGCAGCAGGGGCATCCGGGCGCCGGGCACGGCCAGCTGGCCGGGCTTGTCGGGCAGGGTGCGCGAGCCGCAGTCGAGGGTGCGCAGCTGGGCCAGGCTGAGGGTGTTGACGTATCTGCCGACGTACGGGAACTCCGGGTCGCCGGCGCGCACCGGGGCGGTGTCCACGCACTTGGCGCCGCTGACCCGGCGGTCGTGGGTCACCACGGCCTGGCCGTCCTCGGTGATCTGCACGTCCAGTTCCAGGGTGTTCACGCCGAGCTGGAGGGCCTTGCCGAACGAGGCGAGAGTGCTCTCCACCCGCAACCCGAGGCCACCGCGGTGGGCCTGGAGGTCGAAGGTCCGTTCCGGTCGCGGTCGCGCCTGTGCGGGCGCGGCGAGGCCGGACGTCACGGTCGCCACCACCAGGGCGGCGATGGCGGTACGGCGCATTCTGCGCACGCTGTCTCTCCTACGGGGGCGGGCGGGTCCCGCCAACCCGCCGGTCAGCATGGGCAGCGGGAACGGCCGGCAGGCGAGCAGCGGGCGGACGGCCGGTGAACCGGCGCGGACCGGTTTGGTCGGGCCCTGGCCGGGCAGCCAGTGGATTACCGCCAGATCTGCGAGGTGATCGACGTGCGTGAGGACGACAGGATGCGGGAGTCCGCCCGCCGGGCCGAGGACCGGCTCACCGCCGGCGTGTACGGCGAAGGCGCTCTGGACGAGGTGACCGTGCCGCAGACCGACATGCTGCGGGTGATCCAGGAGACGGACCCGGACGACCCGGCCGACTCCCCGGTCGACGCGAACGTGCTGCGCGACGGCGGCCCCACCCGTGGTCAGGGCGCGGTCACCACCACCGGCGGCACCGCCGGCCCGGCCAGCGTCCGGCGCCTGGCCCGCCAGCCGGAGCGACACCCCGGCAAGGTCGCCCCGACCACCACCGGCGACGCCACCACGGGTGGCCTGAGCACTCCCGCCGGCGGCTCGACGAGCGACAAGTCGGCGACCGGGTCCCAGGTGGGCAACTTCACCAACGACCGGGCGAATCCCGGCTGACCGGACGTTCCGGCTCGAACGGAACAACGGTGGCCTCCCCGACCGGGGAGGCCACCGCTGTCCGCACGACCCCCTTGGCGCGGCGAGGGGTCAGGCCGCGGGGCGGAGCACCCCGAGCCGCTGGGTGGCCCGGGTCAGCGCCACGTAGAGGTCGCTGCGCCCGCGCGGGGACTCCGCGACGATGCCGTTCGGGTCGACCACCAGCACCGAGTCGAACTCCAGGCCCTTGGCCTGGCCCACGGTCAGCACCACCACCCGGCTCTCCAGCTCCGGCTGCTCGCCGACCGCCACCTCGGGCAGCGCGGCCACCACCGCGGCGGCCAGCTCGTCGGCCCGCCCCGCCGGCACAATCACCCCGAGCCGCCCGTCGCCCAGGTCGGCGGCCTCCCGGGTGGTCGCCGCCACCAGCTCACCGGCCAGCCCGTCCGCGTCCACCGTGCGGTCCCACGGCGGTACGCCGCCGGCGCGTACCGAGCGGGGTGGGCGTAGCGCGGGGTCGATCTCGGCGAGCACGCCGGCGGCCACCGCCATGATCTCGGCCGGGGTGCGGTAGCTGACGGTCAGCTCCTCCAGCCGCCAGCGCCGGGCCACGTACGGCTCCAGTGCGTCCGCCCAGGAGGGCGTGCCGGCCAGCGCGCCGGTCTGCGCCACGTCACCGACGATGGTCATCGACCGGCTCGGGCAGCGGCGCATCAGCAGCCGCCAGGCCATCGGCGACAGCTCCTGCGCCTCGTCGACGATCACGTGCCCGAACGCCCAGTTCCGGTCGGCGGCGGCCCGCTGGGCGGTGGTCAGCCGGTCGGCCTCCTCCTGCCGCTCCAGCAGCCGGTCCGCGTCGATCAGGTCGGTGACGCCGAGGATCTCGCCGCCGTCGGCCTCGTCCTCCACGTCGATCGAGCGGGAGCCCTTCCAGATCTCCAGCACGCCCTCGGCGTACTCGCGCTGGAAGGAGCGGATTCGCTCGCGGCGGGCGGCGGCGGCCCGCTCGTCCTCGCCCAGCAGTTCGGCGGCCTCGTCCAGCAGCGGCACGTCGGCCGGCGTCCAGCCACCCGGCTCCCGGTGCAGCAGCGCCCGCTCCGCCTCGGTGAGCATCGGTGCGGCGGCGGCGATCCGGTCGGTCGAGGCGTACAGGTCGGCGAGGAGGCGCTGCGGGGTGAGCACCGGCCAGAGCTCGTCCAGCGCGGCCCGCAGGCCCGGCTCCTCACGCAGCTCCCGGCGGATCTCGGCGCGGTCGGCCTCCTCCAGCAGGTTCTCCCCGCCCAGCGGGTCGGCGCCGATCCGCTCGGCGATCTGCGCGGCGAGCGCGTGCACCACCTCGACGTCGAACAGGGCCCGGGCCAGGTTGTGCGGGCGGCCGGAGCGGCGGGCCCGGTCGCGGGCCTGACGGACCGTCTCCGGGTCGAGCCGCACCGTGTCCCGCTCGATCTCGATCTCCAGCGGCTCGTCCGGCACCCACTGCCGGTCGCGCACCGCGGCGGCCAGCACCTCGACCATCACCGTGCGCCCCTTGAGCGCCGCCGTCCCGGCCGGCTCCGCGCGGCGCGCGCTCACCCCGGGGAATAGGTCGCCGGGGGTACGCAGCAGCACGCCGGTCTCGGCCAGCGCGGGCAGCACCTGCGAGATGTAGCGCAGGAAGGTCGGGTTCGGGCCGACCAGCAGCACGCCCCGGCTGGAGAGTTCCCGCCGGTGGGTGTAGAGCAGGTACGCCGCGCGGTGCAGCGCGACCGCGGTCTTGCCGGTGCCCGGGCCGCCCTGCACCACCAGCACGCCCGGCAGGTCGGCGCGGATCACCCGGTCCTGCTCGGCCTGGATGGTCTCCACGATGTCGCGCATCCGCCCGGTCCGCCCGGCGTTGAGCGCGGCCAGCAGGGACGCCTCGCCGGTCAGTTCCTCGTGGGCGGTGGGCGAGGCGGAGGCGAGGTCGAGCACCTCGTCGTTGAGCCCGGTCACCTTCCGCTGCCGGGTACGCAGGTGCCGGCGGCGCTTGACGCCCTGCGGGTTGGCGGCGGTGGCGAGGTAGAACGGCCGGGCGGCGGGTGCCCGCCAGTCCATCAGCAGCGGGTCGTAGTCACCGGTGGTGTCGAAGATGCCGATCCGGCCGATGTAGTGCGGGGTCCCGTCGGTGTCGTCGAGGCGGCCGAAACAGAGGCCGTTCTCCACCGCGGAGAACTGCTCGACCTGATCGGCGTACATCCGGACCGCGCTGTCGCGCTGGGACCGGGCCTGCAACGTGCCGCCGGTGCTCCGCAGCTCCTCGGTGAGCCGCTGGGCGGCCTGCTCACGCATGGCGTCCAGCCGGCCGTAGAGCATCGAGACGTACTCCTGCTCGCGGCCGATCTCGTCGTCGTGCCGCTGCGCGACGGAACCGTCGGATTGCGTTGACAAGCCGTCTCCTCGTCAATTAAGATGGGGCGCAGGAATGGCCTTTTCGCCATTCCTTTTTTGTGTCCGAACGGAGAAAGATACCGCGCGGCGGCCCGCCACACCAAGCATCCCGCCCGCCCGGACACCCACGTCACACCC
>NZ_JBPQTL010000049.1:0-40490 GCF_051386295.1 Micromonospora sp. URMC 105
CCTGTGGACACCACCCCCACCTGTGGAGAACCCCCACCCCAACGGCTCGTCTGCTACGGGCACTCATGATCGGGTCGCAGAATCCGACAGGTTCGTCGGCGTGTCGTCTCGGAAAGACGTACTGGATCAAGAAAGGGCAGCGAGTTGGGCGCGGAGGTGGGTGCGCTCGGGGGTGTTGGCGGTGTGGGTGATGGCGGCCTCGTAGGCCGCGGCGGCCTCGGCAGGCCGTCCCAGACGACGGAGGAGGTCGGCGCGGACTGCGTGGAAGACGTGGTACGTGTCGAGGTCAAGGTTGTCGACCAGGGCCAGGGCCACGGCGGGGCCGTGTACCTCGGCGACGGCCACCGCACGGTTCAGGGCCACCACCGGGGTGGGGGTGAGGGCGTGGAGCTGGTCGTAGAGCTGGAGGACCTGGCGCCAGTCGGTCGGGGGGTCGCTGTGCACGGCGTTGATCGCGGCTTGGAGCTGGTACGGGCCGGGGCGGTTGCGGCGCAGGCAGCGGCGTACCAGAGCCTGACCCTCGGCGATCAGGGCCCGGTCCCAGCGGGTGTGGTCCTGTTCGGCGAGCGGGACCAGCGTGCCGTCGGCGGCGACCCGGGCGGGACGGCGCGCCTCGGTGAGCAGCATCAACGCGAGCAGGCCCAGCGCCTCCGGCTCGTCGGGCATGAGGTCGACGAGCAGCCGGCCCAGGCGCAGCGCCTCGGCGCAGAGTTCGGTGCGGAACAGCCGGTCCCCCGCGCTGGCGGTGTACCCCTCGTTGAAGATCAGGTAGACCACGGCGAGGACGGCCCGCAGCCGGTCGGGCAGGTCGGCGTCGCGCGGGACGCGGTACGGAATGCCGGCGTCGCGGATCTTGGCCTTGGCGCGGACCAGCCGCTGCGCCATGGTGGCCTCGGGGACCAGGAAGGCGCGGGCGATCTCGGCGGTGCCCAACCCGCCGAGCAGGCGCAGGGTGAGCGCGACCCGGGCGGCCGGGCCGAGGGCCGGGTGGCAGCAGGTGAAGATCAGGCGGAGCCGCTCGTCGCGCACGGGTCCCTCCTCGGCCGGTGGCTCCTGGGCGTACAGCAGCGCGGCCTGGGCATGCCGGTCCGCTCGGGTCGCCTCCCGCCGGAGTCGGTCGATGGCGCGGCGGCGGGCGGTGGTGATGATCCAGCCGGCCGGGCTCGGCGGTGGCCCGCTCTCCGGCCAGCGCCGCACCGCCTCGGTGAAGGCGTCCTGGACCGCCTCTTCGGCGAGGTCGATGTCGCCGAGGACGCGGACCAGCACGGCGACCGCCCGGCCGTACTCGGCGCGGAAGGCCGCCTCGACGTCGAGGCTCACTCCTCGCCCTGGAAGGGGCGCACCTCGATCGGCAGCGTGGTGGCGAGGGCGTACCGGCGGCCCCAGTCGAGGGCGGCGTCGAGGTCGGCGGCGCGGATGATGGTGAAGCCGCCCAGGTACTCCTTGCCCTCGACGAAGGGGCCGTCGGTGACCAGCACCTCGCCCTCCTTCGGGCGCAGCACGGTGGCGGTCTCCGGGGCGTGCAGCCCCTGCCCGAAGACCCACGAGCCGGTCGCCTCCAGCTCCTCGCGGATGGCGCCCAGCTCCCGCATCACCCCGGCCAGGAACTCCGGGTCCGGCTGCCCCTGGCTGGCGGGCTGGTAGATGCTCAACAGGTACTGCTTCATGTCGTCCTCCTGGTGTGGATCGGCTTCCACTCTCCACACGAACGGCGGGCGGGCGGATCGACACTCCGGCGACGGATTTCCCGTCAGGCGCGGTAGCCGGCGGCCACGATCCGCTGCGCGGACATCGCGTACGCCCGGGGGTCGTCCGGGGTGGCCGCTCCGAGGCCGTCGACGTAGCGGTTGTACATGCTGAAGGCGGCGGCGATCAGCACGGTGTCGTGCACCTCGCGGTCGGTGGCGCCGTGGGCGCGGGCGGCCTCGACCAGCTCGCCGGTGACGGCGCGCCCGTCCTCGCGGACGGTGTCGGCGAGGCGGAGCAGGGCGCGCAGCTTCTCCGGCACCGGGGCGGTGGGCAGGTCGGCGAGGACCCGGTCGACGAGCTCGGCGCCGTCGTCGAGCTGGGCACCGGCGGTGGCGGAGTGCGAGGCGCGGCAGAAGTCGCACCCGTTGCGGGCCGAGACGTACGCGGCGATCAGCTCGCGTTCGCCGCGGGTCAGGCTGCTCGGCCCGCGCAGCAGCACCTCGGCCAGCTCCATCAGCGGACCGGCGGTCTCCGGCCGGTACCGCAGCAGGCCGACGATGCCGGGCTCGCGCCGTTCGTCCACGCCGAGGTCGATGTGCGCCATGCGATCGCCCTTCTCGTCGGCCGGGCCGATCGGGCTCAACAGCCGCCCCCGCCATTCTGGCGGCTACCTCGACGCCGATCCATGGCCGGACGGTCAGGTGTGGCCGCGGCGGGACCGCTTCCGCGGAACGCCGACCGCACCAGCAGACCGAACCTTCATAGACAATCTTGATTTGGTCTATTGAAAACTATCTACGCTTCGTGACCTAATACTGACAGTTCCTTTCGTCACTCCCGCCGCCCGGTGCGGCATCCCCCAGGGAGGAAAGATGAACCGTCTCCGTGCGGCCGCGGCCGCACTCGTGGCGGCCGTCACGGCGGTCGCCGCCGTCGGCCTCGGCGCCACCGCCGCCGGTGCCGCCCCCGCGGGCCTGCCCGGATTGGACGTCTCCAGCTACCAGGGCAACGTCAACTGGTCGGCCGCGTGGACCAACGGCGCCCGGTTCGCGTACGTGAAGGCCACCGAGGGCACCTACTACACCAACCCGTACTTCGCCCAGCAGTACAACGGCTCCTACACCGTGGGGATGATCCGGGGCGCGTACCACTTCGCCCGCCCGGACACCACCAGCGGCGCCACCCAGGCCAACTACTTCGTCGACCACGGCGGCGGCTGGTCCAAGGACGGCAGGACGCTGCCCGGCGCGCTCGACATCGAGTACAACCCGTACGGCGCGACCTGCTACGGGCTGAGCCAGAGCGCGATGCGCAGCTGGATCGCCTCCTTCGTCAACCAGTACCACGCGCGCACCGGCCGGTGGGCCACCATCTACACCACCACCGACTGGTGGACCACCTGCACCGGCAACACCTCGCAGTTCGCCGCGAACAACCCGCTCTGGATCGCCCGGTACGCCGGCACGGTCGGCACCCTGCCGGCGGGCTGGCCGACGTACTCCTTCTGGCAGTGGGCGTCCTCGGGCGTCTTCCCCGGCGACCAGAACGTCTGGAACGGCACCCTGGACCGGCTCCGGGTGCTGGCCTGCAACGGACCCTGCTGACCGCCACCGGCGGTGGGCCGCCCGGCCCGTCGCCGCCCCCACCGACGAAGGAGCGCTTCCATGTCCGTACCCGTGTCCCGCCGGGCCGCGCTGCGCGGCGCGGTTCTGCTCGGCGCCGCCGCCGGCGTCTCCGCCCTGACCCAGCTCGGCGGGGGCAGCGGCGCCCGCGCCGTCGCCACCCGGGTCGACCAGCCCGTGATCGCCAACTGCGCGACCTGGGGCGCCCGGCCCCCGTCGTCCCCGGTCAGCATGGTGCAGAGCCGACCCAACAAGATCATCGTGCATCACACGGCGTTCCCGAACACCACCGACTACAGCCTGGCCAAGGCGTACGCGAACTCCCGCGACATCCAGAACCTGCACATGGACAGCAACGGCTGGCTCGACTCGGGGCAGCACTTCACCAACAGCCGGGGCGGGCACCTGACGGAAGGCCGGCACGGCAGCCTCTACGCGCTGCTGCACGGGCAGACCATGGTGCAGGGCGCGCACTGCGTCGGGCAGAACAGCCAGGCCATCGGCATCGAGAACGACGGCACCTACCTGACCGTGCAGCCACCGGCGGCGCTCTGGAACAGCCTGATCACCTTCTGCGCCTTCACCTGCCAGCAGTACGGCATCGCGCCCCGCGAGATCTACGGGCACAAGGACTTCAACAACACCCAGTGCCCGGGCCTGCTGCACGGCCGGCTGCCCGAGCTGCGCGCCGCCGTCGCCGCGCGCCTGGGCTGATTGATTATATAAGCCTCGGCTGATAGAAAGGGCCCGTGCACGCCTTCGACGTCCTCGGCGACCCGGTGCGCCGCCGCATCCTCGAGCTGCTCGCCGACGGCGAGCTCAGCGCCGGGGAGGTCTGCGCGGTGATCCAGCGCGAGTACGGCATCTCGCAGCCCGCCGTCTCGCAGCACCTGCGGGTGCTGCGGGACAACGGCTTCGCGACCGTCCGGCCGCAGGGCGCCCGCCGGCTCTACGCCGTCGACCCGCGACCGCTGCGCGAGGTCGACCAGTGGCTGGCCGGCTTCCGCCGGTTCTGGGCCCCGGCCCTGGACGCCCTCGCCACCGAGCTGGCGCGGGGCCGACGCGAACGGCGCCTGCACCCACCGCAGGACCGGACCGAGGAGAAACCCTGATGACCGACGTCACGCAGCAGATCAGCGCCGTGCGGCGCACCGTGGGCAGCCGGACCCTGGAGGCCGGCGAGGCCCGGGTGATGACCATCAGCCGGACGTACGACGCGCCGCTGGAGGATCTCTGGGACGCGTGCACCAATCCCGAACGCATCCCCCGGTGGTTCCTGCCGGTCTCCGGGGAGCTGCGGCTGCACGGCCGCTACCAGCTCGAGGGCAACGCGGGCGGCACCATCCAGCGCTGTGACCCGCCCAAGAGCTTCGGCGCCACCTGGGAGTACGGCGACGAGGTGAGCTGGATCGAGGTGCGGCTCACCCCGGAGGGCGACGGGCGTACCCGGTTCGAGCTGGAGCACGTCGCGCACGTCGACGACGAGCGCTGGGCCGAGTTCGGTCCGGGCGCGGTCGGTGTGGGCTGGGACCTGGGCCTGCTCGGCCTCGCCTCCCACCTGGCCGCCGACGGCAGCGGGATCTCCCCCGAGCAGGCCGAGGCGTGGATGGGCTCCGAGGAGGGCCGGCGGTACGTCACCCTGAGCAGCGAGAGCTGGGGCGAGGCCAGCGCCGCCGCCGGCACCGACCCGGAGGCCGCGCGGGCCGCGACGGCGCGCACCACCGCCTTCTACACCGGCACGCCGGCCGCCTGACCGCAGATCGGGTTACGCCGGGCCGCGTGCGCGCGCCCCGGCGTCCCTCAGCCGACGGTGGCCGGGTGAAAACCCGGAGGCGGACTGCCGGTGTCCCGGGCGAGACTGTCGGGCATGCCGCCGCCCCGCAGCGCCGCCGAACTCACCGCCCTCGTCGACAGTGGACGACGGGTGAAGTACCTCTGCTTCTGGGGGCACCGCCCCCGGCGCGACGGCACCGTCGGCGCGGGATGCCTGAGCCAGTGGTGGCCGGCGGCGTTCACCGTGGGCGGCCGGCGCTTCCCCACCGCCGAGCACTGGATGATGTGGCACAAGGCGGCGCTCTTCGGCGACGAGGAGATCGGCGAGCAGATCCTCGGCGCGGCCCACCCGCACCGGGCCAAGGCGCTGGGCCGCCAGGTGCGCGGCTTCGACCAGGCGACGTGGGAGGCCCGGCGCTACGACATCGTGGTCGCCGGCAGCGTCGCCAAGTTCGGGCAGCACGACGACCTGCGGGCGTACCTGCTGGGCACCGGCGACCGGGTGCTGGTCGAGGCGAGCCCGGTGGACCGGGTGTGGGGCGTCGGGCTGGCCGCCGACGATCCCCGCGCGGAGGACCCGGCCCGCTGGCGAGGGCTGAACCTGCTGGGCTTCGCGCTGATGCAGGCCCGGGAGACGCTGCGGGAGGAGGCCGGTCGCTCTCCGAACGGGTGAGGCGCCCTGGGTGCGCGAGTGGCCGACCCGCCGACGGGCGGGGACGACCAGCGCCATTGTCCCTGATCACCTCGCCCGACCCGGGTGGCGGACGGGCGGCCGAGAGAAGGCGCGCCGGTCGCCGGGCCGGTAACGTGCGGCGACATGACGGCCGCTCCGTACTCGCACTGCTCCTTCTGCGGCGCCGCCTACCCGGCGGGCACCGGCTGGCCTCGGGTCTGCACGACCTGCGGCGAGACCGTCTGGCGCAACCCGCTGCCGGTCGCGGTGGCGCTGCTGCCGGTACGCACCGACGCCGGAGTGGGCCTGGTGGTGGTCCGCCGGGACATCGAGCCGGCCCGGGGCCTGCTGGCCCTGCCGGGCGGCTTCATCGAGTACGGCGAGGAGTGGGCCGACGCGCTGGTCCGGGAACTGCGCGAAGAGACCGGCCTGATCGGCGAGGCCGCCGAGGCACGCCTGTTCGCGGTGCACGGGGCACCGGCCGGCGGCACCATCATGATCTTCGGGGAGCTGCCGGAGCGGCCCGCCGACGGCCTGCCCCCGTCGGCGCCGACCGAGGAGGCCACCGAGTGGCTGGTCCTCACCGAGCCCGTCGAGCTGGCCTTCTCCACGCACACCCGGGCCATGGCCGACTTCTTCGCCCGGCAGGGCTGACCGGCGCGGAGGGCGGACCCTCCGCGCCGGAGAAAGGGCTCAGCTCGCCGAGCAGGTGGGCGTCGCGGACGGGCCCACGCCGGTGCCCTGGAAGCCGAACGTGGTGCTGCCGCCCGCCCCCAACCGGCCGTTGTAGCTGACGTTGCGGAAGGTCAGGCTGCCGCCGGTGCCGCTGGGCTGCGCGTTCCAGGTGTTGGTGACCGCGGCGCCGGCGGGCAGGGTGAGCCCGACGGCCCAGCTTCCGACGGCCGACGCGCCGGCGGTGACCCGTACGGTCGCGACGAAGCCGCCGGGCCAGGAGTCCAGCGACACGGTGGCCGTGCAGGACGCACCACCGGGCGGCGGGGTGGACGGCGGCGTGGTGGGCGGCGGGGTGGTGCCGCCGCCGTTGAGTGCATCGAGCGTGGCGGTGTAGGCCGGCTTCTTGTTACCGCTGCCGTCGAAGAGCAGCGGGGTGCCGCCGGCCCGCCAGGAGTCGGTGTCCCGGATGCCCCAGACGGTGATGCCGGTGCATCGGGTCACGGCGAGGCAGGCCCGGACGACCCGCGCGTAGTTGTCGGCCTGGGCCGACCCGGACCCCTCGATGTCCAGCTCGGTGATCTGCACGTCCACGCCGAGGTCGGCGAAGCGCTGGAGGTTGGCCTGGTAGTCGGCGGGCACCGGCGAGGCGCTGTTGAAGTGGGACTGGAAGCCGACGCAGTCGATCGGTACGCCCCGGGCCTTGAAGTCCTGCACCATCGCGTACACCGCGTTGCTCTTCGCGTTCTGCCCGTCGGTGTTGTAGTCGTTGTAGCAGAGTTTGGCGGTCGGGTCGGCCGCCCGCGCGGCGCGGAACGCCACCTCGATCCAGTCGTTGCCGGTGCGCTGGAGGTTGGAGTCGCGCCGGGCGCCGGTGCCGCCGTCGGCGAACGCCTCGTTCACCACGTCCCAGGAGTGGATCCGGCCCCGGTAGTAGGTCGCCACCTGGGTGACGTGGTTGACCATCGCCGAGCGCAGCGCGCTGCCGCTGCGGTTCTGCGCCCAGCCGGGCTGCTGGGAGTGCCAGGCCAGGGCGTGTCCGCGCACCAGCATCCCGTTGGCTCGGGCGTGGTCGACGATGCGGTCGGCGTTGGCGTACGTGAACTGGCCCTGCGTGGGCTCGGTCGCGTCCCACTTCATCTCGTTCTCGGCAGTGACCGAGGTGAACTCGCGGTCGAGGATCCCGACGTAGGTGGCGTCGGCGAGCTTGTACGCGGCCACCGCCGCACCGAAGTAGCGGCCGGTCTGGGCGGCGGAGGCGCCCAGGGTGGTGGCGGCGCCGGCGGCGGGAGCCAGGGCGAGCGTCGTACCGAGGGCGGCGACACCCGCGGCGGTCGCCACGAGGGCCGCGCGGAGCCGGGCCCGGGTCGTCGATCGTCCGGCCGGGCGGACGGGGACATGGGTCATGACAGGTGACCTTTCGAGACTGGAGGGTGGGACGGCGCGCCTCGACCGCCGCCCGACGCGGTGACCGGTTCCGTCGCCCGGCGCGCCCGCCCGCAGGCCGCGCCGGGATCCGCCACGCTGCGATCGTCACCGCGAAGGTCGAGGGGGTCCCGCCCCGACCGTACCGAAGGCCCTCCGTTACTTCAATGAAGGTCGATGTCTGTCCCACCGGCTCGCCACCGGAGGTGAGGACGCGGCCGGGCGCCGGGTGCCCGGCCGGTCCGGGTAATGGAAACGGCGGCCGGGCCACTGCCGCGCTGCTAATCTGCGCCGAGATCCACGTCCAGGGTCCCCGACCGGCGGTCCGGCCGGCGCCACACTCCGGGAGCGTCGATGACAGGCCGGCATGGCTGAGTCCACCCGCCGTCCGGCCGCGGCAGCCGGCTCGGCCACCCGGCACGCCAGCTGGCTGGAGCTCTTCTTCGACCTGGTCTTCGTCGTCGCGGTGTCCCGGCTCGGCGTGCTGTTGCTGGACGATCCGTCGCCGCGCGGGGTGCTGGTCTTCACCGGCCTGCTGGTCACCGTCTGGTGGCTCTGGATCAGCTATTCCTACTTCGACGACCTGTTCGACACGGACCGCCCGGCCCAGCGGGTGGCCCAGCTGACCGCGATGCTCGGCGCGGTGGTCCTGGCGGTCACCCTCGGCGACGGGGTGGGCGGCGACTCCGGCCGTTACGCGATCACCTACGGCCTGTTGTTCCTGCTGCTGGGCGCCATGTACGCGGTGATCGGTCACACCCGGCCGCAGCACCGCACGTTCTGCCGCTGGTACGTCACCGGCTCGCTGGTCGGGGCCGTGCTCTGGCTGCTGTCGGTGCTCGTGCCCGAACCGTGGCGGTACGTGGGGTGGGGGCTCGCGGTCGTCCTCAACGCCACGATCTGCGGGCCGCTGGTGTACGCGAAGGCCCGCGACGTGCCCCGGCAGCGCTCACACATGCCGGAGCGGTTCGGGCTGTTCACCATCGTGGTGCTCGGCGAGGCGGTCCTCGCCGTCGTCAACGGCATCGACGCCACCGGCTGGAACCCGGCGGCGGTGGCGATCGCCGTGATCGGCTTCGTGGTGGCGTCCGGCATCTGGTGGGTGTACTTCGCCGCCTTCGACGAGGACGCCATCAACCGGTCGCTGAGCGCCGGGCGCAACGCCCAGGTACGCAGCTTCCTCTACGGCTACGGCCACCTGATCGTCTACGGCGCCATCGTGGCCGCCGGCGCCGGCATCGAACTGGCCGCCGAGGAGGCCGCCCATCCGGGACACGGCGACGCGTCGCTGCTTGTCGGCGGCAGCCAGATCGCCCTGGTCGCCGGCTTCCTGGTCATCTCGCAGGGCATCGGCCTGCACGGCACGCCGCCGGTGCTCACCGCCAAGGGCGGGGTGGTCGCGGTCGGCCTGCTGGTCGCCGTGGTGCATCCGCCACCGCTCGTCGCCACCCTGCTGGTCGGCATCTCCTGGCTGGCCGTGGTGCTGGTGGAGCAGCGGGTCGCCGGTCCGGTCGCGCCCGACACCGCCGCGCCGGAGGCGCGCCGCCCGGCCGGCTGACCGGCACCCGGACGCTCACCCCGTCGTCGCGCCGCCGACCTCCGCGTCGGTCCCGGCGAGGTACCCGCTGGCCTGCAGCTCGAACAGTTCCCGGTAGAGCCCGTCGGCGGCCGTCAACTCCTCGTGGGTGCCGTGCTGCACCAGCCGGCCGTGGTCCAGCACGAAGATCTGGTCGGCGTGCCGGACGTTGGCCAGCCGATGGGTGATCAGGACGACCGCCCGGTCGGGACGGCGGCGCAGCTGCTGGAAGAGGGCGTGCTCGGCCCGCGCGTCGAGGGCGGCGGAGGGTTCGTCGCAGATCAGCAGCCGGGCGTCCCGGTAGAGGCCCCGGGCGGCGACAAGCCGCTGCCACTGGCCGCCGGAGAGGTCCTGACCCTTCTTGAACTCCCGGTCGAGCAGGGTGTCGTACCCGAACGGCAGGTCGGCGATCATGTCGTGCGCGGTGGCGGCGCGGGCGGCCTCCTCCACGGTCGGGCCGGCCTGGTCGGCGGGGCGGTCGTGCCGGCCGATGCGGATGTTCTGCCCCGCGGTGAAGGGGAACTTCCAGTACTCCTGGCTCATCACCGCCACCTGGGCCGCGGTCTGGGCCGGGTCCAGCTCGGCGGCGTCGACGCCGTCCCAGCGGATCACCCCACCGGTGGGGCGGTAGAGGCCGGCGATCAGCTTGGCCAGGGTGGTCTTGCCGGAGCCGTTCTCGCCGACCAGGGCGACCACCTCGCCCCGGCGGACGGTCAGCGAGACCTCGTCCACCGCGGGGGCGTCCGTGTCCGGGTAGCGGAGGCTGACCCGGTCGAGCGCGATGGTGTCGAACCCGGGCGCCGGGCGGCCCTGTCCCGCCGCGATCCGCCCCCGCGCCCGGTCGAGGAAGTCCCGGTAGTCCTGGTAGTAGAGGGCGTCCTCGTAGAGGTTGTTGGTGGCGAAGACGGCGATGCCGAGGCTGGACCGGGCGGACTGCAGCGCCAGCAGGGCGGTCGCCGCGGCGGCCAGCGCGACCACGCCGGTGAGCAGCAATCCGCCGAGCACGGCGTACACCCCGAAGGCGGCGATACCGGAGGCGGACATGCCGACCGCCCGGGTGGCGCTCTGCGCCCGCACCAGGCGCAGCTCGGCCCGGGTCTCCACGGCCATCACGCGGCGGAACTCGCCCAGCAGGAAGTCGCGCATCTGGTAGGCCCGGACCTCGACGGCGGTGCGCCGGTTGGCCATCAGGTGCGCCAGCATCCACATCCGGCGGCGGCGGGTGATCCGGGCCAGCATGGCGAGGTACTGCCGGCGGGCCATCCGGACCGCGGTGACCGCCTCGGGCACCGCGGCGAGCAGCAGGCACGGCAGGAGCACGGGCTGGATCACGGTCACCGCCACGGCGGTGGCCAGCACGCCGACCACACCGGTGATCAGGTTGACCGTGTGGTCGACGATGGACGCCGCCTCGGCCATCCCCCGGTCCCGGACCCGGTCCATCTCCTCGGCGAAGCCGGCGTCGTCGAAGGCGGCCAGCTCCACCGCCGTGGTGGCCTCGAAGAGCCGCAGCTCCACCTGGTAGTTGATCTGCGGCATCAGCCGGGCCTGCGCCCAGCCGGCGGCCACGGTGAGCGTGCCCCGGGCGCTGACGGCCAGCGCGGCCAGGACCAGCGACGGCAGCGCGGCGCGTACCCGGTCGGGGGTCGGGCCGGCCGCGAACAGCTCCCGCAGCACGCCGGTGGTGGCGAGCAGCCCGAGGGTGGTCATCACCCCGGCCGCGAGGTTCAGGCCGATCGCCGCGAGGGTGTCGCGCCGGCTGGTGGCCCAGGCGAGCGTGACCGCCTCCCGGACCAGCTGCGGCAGCCGCCGGGCGACCGACCGGAAGCTGGTGTGCGCGAACTCGGTCGCGCGGTGCATCCAGTGGCCGTCCTCCAGCTCCGGCAGCTCCAGCTCGTCGGCGTCCTCGGACGGGGCGTCCTGTCCGGACGAGCGGCGGGGGCCGATCACCGTCGCCATGGGTCCTCCCGGGCCGAGGGGCAGGGCAGAGCGAGCCTACTTTCCGCTACAGGTCGGCGTCTCCGCGTGACCGGCGTGTCGTACAGGTGTCGCAGGGGCGTGTCGCCGACCACCCGGCGGGACGGGTTGCCGCGTCGCGTCGCGCCGACCCGCCCCGGGTGGCAGGCTGGACGACGAGCCGGCGACGGGTGCGACGAGGGCCGCCGGCGATCCGTCGTTAAGGAGAAGATCGACCCGATGGCTGCGAGTGTGACCACCACCGACGAATGGCAGGCGCTGCGCAAGCACGCCGAGACGATCCGCGGCACCCACCTGCGGGAGCTGTTCGCGGCCGACCCGCAGCGGGGTGAACGGCTCACCGGCGAGGTGGCCGACCTGCACGTCGACTACAGCAAGAACCTGGTCACCGACGAGACGCTGGGCCTGCTCACCGCGCTGGCCGAACGGGTCCGGCTGACCGACCGGATCTGCGCGATGTTCGCCGGGCGGCACATCAACTCCACCGAGGACCGGGCGGTGCTGCACACCGCGCTGCGGCTGCCCCCCGACGCCACCCTGATCGCCGACGGCCAGGACGTGGTCGCCGACGTGCACCGGGTGCTGGACCGGATGGCGGCGTTCGCCGAGCGGGTCCGCTCCGGCCAGTGGCGCGGGCACACCGGCGAGCGGATCAGCACCGTGGTCAACATCGGCATCGGCGGCTCGGACCTCGGGCCGGTGATGGCGTACGAGGCGCTGAAGGCCTACCGGGACGCGGGCATCACCTGCCGGTTCGTGTCCAACATCGACCCGACCGACATCCACGACAAGACCCAGGACCTGGACCCGGCGACCACGCTCTTCGTGGTGGTGTCGAAGACGTTCTCGACCCAGGAGACGCTGGCGAACGCCAACCAGGCGCGGACCTGGCTGCTGTCCGGGCTGGACGCCGAGGACGACGCGGCGATCGCGAAGCACTTCGTCGCGGTGAGCACCAACGAGCAGCGGGTCCGCGACTTCGGCATCGACCCGCAGAACATGTTCGGCTTCTGGGACTGGGTGGGCGGCCGGTACTCGCTGCCCTCGGCGGTCGGCCTGTCGGTGATGCTGGCGGTGGGGCCGGACCGGTTCCGGGAGCTGCTGGCCGGCTACCACGCCGTGGACGAGCACTTCCGGACCACGCCGGTGGAGCGCAACCTGCCGGCCCTGCTCGGCCTGCTCAACGTCTGGTACGTCAACTTCCTCGGCGCGCAGACCCACGCCGTGCTGCCGTACTCGCAGTACCTGCACCGGTTCCCGGCGTACCTGCAGCAGCTGACCATGGAGAGCAACGGCAAGTCGGTGACCCTGGACGGCACCGCGGTCGACCACGCCACCGGCGAGATCTTCTGGGGCGAGCCGGGCACCAACGGCCAGCACGCCTTCTACCAGCTGATCCACCAGGGCACCCTACTGATCCCGGCCGACTTCATCGCCTTCAGCCAGCCCAACCACGATCTCGGCGACATGCACGACCTGTTCATGTCGAACTTCTTCGCGCAGACCGCCGCCCTGGCGTTCGGGCGGACGAAGGAGCAGGTCGAGGCGGAGGGCACGAAGGCGGGCGTGGTGCCGCACCGGGTCATGCCGGGCAACCACCCGACCACCTCCATCATCGCGCCGAAGCTGACCCCGGGCACCCTCGGCCAGCTGATCGCGCTCTACGAGCACATCGTCTTCACCGAGGGCGCGATCTGGGACATCAACCCGTTCGACCAGTGGGGCGTGGAGCTGGGCAAGGTCATGGCCAACCAGCTCGCGCCGAAGCTGACCGGTGACGCCCCGGACCTCTCCGACGTGGACTCCTCCACCGCGGGGCTGATCCGCCGCTACCGGCGGGAGCGCGGCCGGGCCTGAGGCACGACGCGACGGCGGCCGGGTGGACACCCGGCCGCCGTCTTTTTCTGGTACGCGGACTGGTCCAACCAGTTGACGGGTTGATGTGCGCGGGGTCACACTGCTGCCGTGGCCTTCGTTCCCGTCCCCCGCAGCTCCGTCGCCGACCACGTCTTCGGTCAGCTCCGCGACGCCATCGTCAGCGGCCGCTACCGCCCCGACGACCCGCTGCCGGGCGAGCGGGAACTGGCCGCCGCGTTCGCGGTCAACCGGCACGCCGTCCGCGAGGCGCTGCGCCGCCTGCAGCAGCTCGGCCTGCTCCGGGTCAGCCAGGGCGGGGCGACCCGGGTGCTCGACTGGCGGGTGCACGCCGGTCTCGACCTGGCACTGTCCCTCGTGCAGTCCGGCGACGTGCTCCCCGTCGACACGCTGGTACGGGACATGCTGGAGATGCGCGCCTGCGTCGGCGTGGACGCCGCCCGGCTCTGCGCCGAGCGGGCCGGTGCCGAGCTGCGGGGCAGCGTCACCCGCGACGTCGAGGCGTACGCGGCGCTCGCGCCGGACCTGCACGCGATGGACAAGGCCAACATCGTGCTCTGGCGCGACATCGTCCACGGCTCCGGCAACACGGCGTACCTGCTGTCCTTCAACAGCCTGGTCGCCGGGGCGGTGGCCGTCGGCGAGGTGCCGCCCGAGCGGCGCGCCGCCGAGCTGCTGGACGTCACCGGCCACCGCCGGCTGGCCGAGGCGATCGCCGACGGGCGCGGCGCCGACGCCGCCGCGCAGGCCCACGCGCTGCTCACCGCCGCGCTCACCACCCCCGCCACCCCACCAGGAAGGGAATGCCGAGCATGATCCCCGCCGTGCTCTACGCCGTACCCGCGTTCCTGCTGCTCGTCGTCGTGGAAGCGCTGTCGTACCGGTTCGCCCCCGACGACGACGAACGCGGCTACGAGCTGCGTGACACCACCACCAGCCTCACCATGGGCGTCGGGAGCGTGCTCATCGGCACGCCCTGGCGGCTGCTCACCGTCGGCCTCTACGTGTGGCTGTGGACCCTCGCCCCGGTGCAGCTCTCCCCCACCAGCGTCTGGACCTGGGTGCTGCTCTTTTTCGCCGACGACCTGGCCTACTACTGGTTCCACCGCACCCACCACGAGGTACGCCTGTTCTGGGCCGCCCACGTGGTGCACCACTCCAGCACGTTCTACAACCTCTCCACCGCACTGCGGCAGGGCTGGACGACGCCGATGACCTCGCTGCCGTTCTGGCTGCCGCTGGCGCTGCTCGGCATCCCGCCGTGGATGATCTTCCTCCAGCAGTCGATCAACCTGCTGTACCAGTTCTTCCTGCACACCGAGCGGATCGACGTGCTGCCCCGGCCGATCGAGCTGGTCTTCAACACCCCGTCGCACCACCGGGTCCACCACGGCGCCAACACCGAGTACCTCGACCGCAACTACGGCGGCATCCTGATCGTCTGGGACCGGCTCTTCGGCAGCTTCGAGCCCGAACGCGCCGCCGTCCGGTACGGCCTGACCAAGAACATCGACACCTACAACCCGCTGCGGGTGGCCACCCACGAGTACGCGGCGATCTGGGCCGACGTCCGGCGGGACACGTCCTGGCGGCACCGGCTGGGGCACGTCTTCGGCCGCCCCGGCTGGCAGCCCGCCCGATGAGGCGGCTCTGGCCCGGGCTGTACGCGGCGGTCGTCGCCGTCGAGCTGGCCGGCGTCGCACTCGACGTACCCGCCCTGCAGTGGGCGGCGAAGCCGCTGCTGGCACCGCTGCTGCTGGCCTGGCTGCTACGCGTACGCCGCAAGTGGGACCTGGTGGCGGCGGGCCTGGTGTTCGCGACGGCGGGTGACGTGGCGCTGCTGCTGCCCGGCACCACCGCGTTCCTGGCCGGGATGGGGTGCTTCCTCGGCACCCAGCTCTGCTTCCTGACGGCCTTCCTGCGGCACCGGCGGGCGCCGCTGGCCGCCTTCGGCGGGTACCTGGCGCTCTGGGCGGGCGCGAACGCGCTGCTCTGGGGGCGGCTGGGCGACCTGCGGCTGCCGGTGCTCGGCTACAGCCTGGCGCTGAGCCTGATGGCCGCCGCCTCGGTCGGGATCTCTCGGCGGGCGGCGGCCGGTGGGGCGCTCTTCCTCGTCTCCGACGCGCTGATCGGGCTCGGCGCGGCCGGGGCGGAGCTGCCCGGGCGGCGGTTGCTGGTGATGGTCACCTACATCGCGGCGCTGGTCCTGCTCACCTCCGCCTGGGCCCGCCGCGGCACCGCCGCCCGCCACACCGAGCCGCCGGCCCCATCCCCGGTCCGGGCAGGGGCGTCGACGGGGCCCGGGACCGGCGCTTGATCGACCCGCTTTGCGGCGTGTCGGGGTGTCAGGAGACGCGGACACCCCGACACGCCGCAAACGGTGGATCCAGGCGTGGGCCCACCACCGGGGCCGTCAGGGGTTCATCTCGTACGCGCCGGAGAGCGCCTCCACCTGGGACCAGACGCGGGCGGTGCGCTGCGGGTCGGCCACCGGCCGGCGGACCTGGGTCAGCGCCCAGGCGGCCTGCGCCTCGGTGGTGGCCGCCTTACCGTGCAGCTCGGTGGCGTGGCCGGAGAAGTCGCGGACCAGGATGTCGAAGATCTCGTCCAGCAGGTCGGCGTCCAGGCCGGTCAGCGTGGCCTGCTCGAGGATCAGCTGACCGTAGACGACCAGCGCGAAGAGCTGCCCGAGGGCGAGCAGGAAGTCCAGGTCGCGCTGCTGCTCCTCGCTCGGCGCGTGCGCGGCCAGCAGCGCGCAGAGCCCGTCGGCCTGCTCGCGGAACCGGGCCACATTCGGCACCCCGGCGTGCGCGTCGTACGCGGACCGCCAGTCGTGGAAGCGGATCGCGCCGAGCCCCCGGGCCGGGCCCTGCCGGAACAGGAACTCGTCGTCGGCCGGGTCGTGCCGGGTGGGCACCGGCGGGAACTCGGCCGGCCGGAACAGGTAGTTGGCCATGAACTTCAAGATCAGGGCCAGGTTGACGTGCACGGTGCCTTCGAGCTTGGGCAGGCCCCGGATGTCCCGGGCGGCCTTGTCGAAGTAGGTGTCCGCCTCGAAGCCCTTGGCGGCGATGACGTCCCAGAGCAGGTCGACGACCTTCTCGCCCTCGGTGGTCACCTTCATCTTGGTCATCGGGTTGAACAGCAGGTAGCGGCGGTCGTCCGGGCTCGCCGAGCGGAAGTAGTCCACCGCCCGGTCGCTGAACAGCTTCATCGCGACCAGCCGGGCGTACGCGTCGGTCAGCTCCCGGCGCACGTGCGGGAAGTCGGTGACCCGCCGGCCGTAGAGCACCCGGTTGTGGGCGTGGGTGACCGCCTCGTACATGGCGTGCTCGCAGATGCCGATCGAGGCGGTGCAGAGGTTGAACTTGCCGACGTTGACCGTGTTGAGCGCGGCGTCGAAGGCGGCCTTGCCGGTGTGCAGCACGTCCTCGGCGCGGACCGGGTAGTCCTCCAGCCGGAACTCGCTGACGTACATCTGCGCGTTCACCACGTTGCGCACCAGGTGGTACGCGGGGTGCCGGCTGTCGGCGGCGAAGAAGACGTACCCCTCGGGGCCCTCGACGTCCGCGCGGCGGCCGAAGACCGAGACCAGGCCGGCGACGTTGCCGTTGCCGATGTAGTACTTGCCGCCGGTGGCCCGGAAGCCGCCCTCGCCGTCCGGGGTGAGCAGCATGTCGGTGGAGTAGATGTCGGCGCCGTGGCTGCGCTCGGAGAGGCCGAACGCCATCACGTGACCGCCGTCGAGCAGGGCGGCGGCGCGGGCTCGGGCGGCGGCGTTGTCGCTCTGCCAGACCGGGCCGAGGCCGAGGACGGTGACCTGCCAGGTGTACCAGTAGCCGAGGCCGTAGAAGCCGAGCACCTCGCTCAGCGCGGCGTTGCGGGCGGTGTCCCAGCGCTTGGCCGCATCGCCGCCGCCGTCGGCGGCCGGGGTGCAGAACGCGGCGAAGAGGCCGGACTTGGCGGCGAAGTCGAGGAAGTCGCCGTACCAGGCGTGGTCGTTGTAGCTGTCCACCAGCGCCTTCTTGCCGCGCTGCTCGAAGAAGTCGACGGTGGCGCGCAGCAGCCGGCGAGTCTCCTCGTCCAGGTGCACGGGGTCGTAGGTGCGCGGGTTGAGCAACGGGTCGGCCATGGGGGTCCCTTCGGCGAGGTGGTGGGTCAGCGGTCGAGGTCGCGCAGGGTGGCGAGGACGTCGTCGAGCCAGGCCAGCACCATCTGCTCGTACGCGATGCCGCCGCGCAGCACGACGTGCTGCAATGCCGCGCGGGTGTCGCCGGGGTCTCCGGCCGGGAAGTCGCGGCGCTCGCCGGCCAGGTAGCTGGCGAGGACGGCCTCGTGGTCGGCGCGATAGCGCTCGACCTCGGCGACGAGTTCGGCGCGGCCGGCGCGGTCGGTGAAGGCGGCACCACGGATCTTGACGGCCAGCTCGTGCCGGACCGCCTCGGGCTGCACGGGCGCGCGCAGCCACTCGGCGAGCGCGGCCTGCCCGGCGGCGGTGGCCGACCAGGACCGCTTGTCGGGGCGGCCGTCCTGGCCGACCTCCTCGGCGGTGACCCAGCCGTCGGTCTCCATCCGCTTGAGCACCCGGTAGATCTGCTGGTGGGTGGCGGTCCAGAAGCGGCCGATCGAGCGGTCGAAGCGGCGGGCCAGCTCGTAACCGGAGGCCGGCTGCTCCAGCAGGGAGACCAGGATCGCGTGCTCGAGGGCCATGCGGTCATCTTGCTATGCAACGAGTTGCATAGCAAGGGCGCAGGGGCGTCGGTCACACCCACGACGACGCCGCGCCCCTCACGGGAGCGCGGCGTCGCCGGACGAGGATCAGCGGCGGGCGCCGGCCGGGCGGCGGGTCAACGCCACCCCCAGGCCGATCATGCCGAGGCCGAGGAAGAGGTGCAGCCAGTCGTCCGCGTTGTTGAGCGGGACGAAGTTGGCGCCGCTCTCGTGCCCGACCACCAGGCCGTAGAGCCAGAGCACCAGATAGATCGCGCCACCGGCGAGCAGGTACGTCCGTGCGCCGGAGACGGTACGCGCCAGGGCGAGCCCGGCGACGCCGAACGCCAGGTGCACCAGGTTGTGCAGGATCGACACCTGGAAGAGCCCCAGCAGCTTCGCCTTCGACTCGTGCCCGGCGAACATCATCTGGTCGAAGTTCGTGGTGATGCCGGGAATGAAGCCCAGCACCCCGACCAGCAGGAAGAGCACGCCGGCCGCCTGGGCGGCGCGACGGACGGGGGACGGGGCGGTCGCCGATGCCCCTCGGCCAGGCCTGTTCACCATGTCCACCACCTCCGTCGGAGTCCGTGTGGTCCGCGGTTGCCCGGGACCGCGCGCCGCAAACCCTCGGAAGCGGGCGGTTGTGGCCGCGGGCCGGCTCAGGCCGGTGGCAGGTGCTCCCGGAGCGCGGCGAACTCGGCGACGGTCAGCCAGGAGGGGTTGGCCCCCTGCGGCTGGCGCAGGACCTCCGCCCCGGCCAGCCGGCTGTCGGCCCGCAGCCGCTCCCGCGGCACCCGGTCATCCGGGTCCAGCACCGTCAGCTCCAGCGGCACCGACCACGGCTCGCCCGGCGGCCCCGGCACGGCCGGGCCGGTGAGGTGCCCGACCCCCCAGACCCCGTACGTCAGCCGGCCACGGCTGCCACTGGCCCAGAGCACCACCGGCTGACCGGCCCGCATCAGCCGGGACCGGTAGCCGGGGCGGACGCACCAGCTCGTCACCCGGGGATCGGTGGCGAAGCGGGCCGCCAGGTCCACCGCGTCCGCGTTGCCCTTGACCAGCCATGCGCCGAGCCCCGCCGCCGTCACCCGTCGAGTCGTCATGTGCTGCTGGTGCCCAGCAGCGGCGCAGGTCAACCGGTCAACGTGGCGTTGACCACTGCGATTAGGCGTTTACCGGGGGTGCGAGTGGAGACTTTCCCCCGGTACCGACAAAGGGGGAGACCGTGTCCGAGACCGACCGACCGCAGCCGCGTGACCGGGGCACCGCGCCCGCCGGGGTGACCGACCCGCTTCTGTGGCGGCTCGCCGCCGACGTGGTGGACGCACACCAGCCGGACGAGACCGGGCACTGCGACAACCTGCTCTGCGGCCACCAGGAGTGGCCGTGCGACGCGGCGCGCCAGGCGCAGCGCGCGCTGGCGCTCTCCGGTGACGCGCCGGCGGAGACCGCCGACCCGGGCCGCGACGACCGGTGGGAGCAGCCGGAGCGCGAGCTGACGGCGCTGCCCGGCCGCCGCCCCCGGACGGCCGCCGAGGCCGCCTGACCCTTCCCGGGTACGCCCCGCGGCACCCGCAACCTCACCTCGAGCCGATCGGCGGTCACATCCGGTCGGCCGGGTGTGTCTACTCACGTGGCACACCACGAGGGGGCGACGTGACGGCGGTGGACGAGCACGACTGGTTGACGGAGCGGTTCGAGGAGCACCGGCCCCGGCTGCGGGCGGTGGCCTACCGGATGCTCGGCTCGGTGAGCGAGGCCGAGGACGCCGTCCAGGACGCCTGGCTGCGGGTCAGCCGGGCCGACGCCACCGAGGTGGCGAACCTCGGTGGCTGGCTGACCACGGTGGTGGCCCGGGTCTGCCTGAACGTGCTGCGCTCGCGGGGGCGGCGCCGGGAGGAGCCGCTCGACGCGCGGTTGCCGGAGCCGGTGGTGAGCCCGGAGACCGGAGCCGACCCCGAGCACGCCGCGGTGCTGGCCGACTCCGTCGGGCTCGCGCTGCTGGTGGTGCTGGAGACGCTGACCCCGGCCGAACGGCTCGCGTTCGTCCTGCACGACATGTTCGCCGTGCCGTTCGAGGAGATCGCCCCGCTGGTCGAGCGGTCCCCGGCCGCCGTGCGGCAACTGGCCAGTCGCGCCCGCCGGCGGGTACGCGGGCAGTCCCCCGTACCCGACCCGGACCTCGCCCGGCAGCGGGCGGTGGTCGACGCGTTCTTCGCCGCCGCCCGCGACGGCGACCTCGACGCGCTCGTCGCCGTGCTCCACCCCGACGTCGTGCTGCGCTCCGACGCCGGCACCGGCAGCCGCCACACGGTCGTGCTCACCGGCGCGCGGACCGTCGCCGGGCAGGCGGTGACCTTCGGCCGGCTCCACCCGTTCCTGCGGCCGGCGCTGGTCAACGGGGCCGCGGGCGCGGTGGTCGTCGCGCAGGGCCGGCCGCTGTCGGTGCTCGGGTTCACCGTCACCGGCGGCCGGATCGTCGCCGTCGACGTGCTCTCCGACCCCGAGCGGCTGCGCCGGCTCGACCTGGCCGCCTTCGGTCAGCTCGCCTCCGCGCGCAGTTGCTCCTCCGACGCGCCGCGCCGCCAGTAGCCGGCGAAGGTCACCCGCCGCCGGTCCAGGCCGCGCTCGGCGACGAGGTGCCGGCGGACCGCCCGCACGGTCGAGGACTCACCGGCGATCCAGGCGTACGGGACGCCGGCCGGGAACCGGGCGGCGCGGATCGCCTCGGCCAGCAGGCCACTGCCGGGCCCGGTGGTGCCCCGGACCAGCCAGCGCACCTCCGCGTGCGCCGCGGTGGGCAGGTCCCGCACGTCGGCGGCGTGCGGGACCTCGATCCACGCCCGGACGGTGACGTCGGCGGGCAGCCAGGCCAGGATGCCGGCGGCGGCGGGCAGCGCCGTCTCGTCGGCGGCGAGCAGGACGTGGTCGGTGCCGGGCGGCGGCCGGAAGCAGACGCTGCGGTTGTCGTGCTCGGCCGGGCCGAGCAGGACGAGCCGGTCCCCCGGCCGGGCCCGCGACGCCCAGCGGGTGGCCGGGCCGCTGTCGCCGTGGTGGACGAAGTCGACGTCCACCTCGCACGCCTCCGGCCGCTGCGCGCTGATGGTGTAGGAGCGCATCACCGCCCGGACGGCCGAGTCGGTGGCCCGCCACCGGCCGTACCAGTCGTCGCCCGCGTCGAGCGGGACCATCGGTTCCGGCTGTCCGGGGTGCGGCAGGAAGAGCGAGACGCTCTGGTCCCGGCCGCCGCCGGCGAACGCGGCCAGCTCGTCCCCGCCCAGGGTGACCCGGATCAGCGAGGCGCCGATCCGCCGGGTGTGCCGGACCTGGGCGCGGTAGAAGCGGTAGCGCAGGGCGACGGGCGTCGCGGTGCCGGTGGTCACGGCGTCAGCCGACCCGCTTGGCCGACCGGATCGCGGTGGCCAGGTTCTCCAGCAGCGGCGCCGCGCCCGCGTACGAGAAGCGGGGCACCGCGTCCCACGGGGTGACCTGGTTGGCGCGCACGGCGGGCAGCTGCTGCCAGGTGGGCTTCGCGGCGAGATCCTTGGGCTGCAGCGCGGTGGACCGGTTGTCGAGCAGGATCAGGTCGGCGGGGAACTTGCCGGCGTTCTCCCAGCTCAGGCTCTCGAAGTAGTCGCCGGTGGCGAGCTTGTTCGGCACCACGATGTCGACGCCCAGCTCGGCGAAGTACATCAGGTCGGTGCTGACCTTCGGGTTGGAGACGTAGAACAGGTCGGGGCTGCCGGAGGCGGCGAGCACCCGGATGCCGGGGTTGGCCTTGACCGCCTGGCGGACCGACTCGGCGGCGGCCTCGAAGCGCGCCTTGGCGTCGGTGACCTTCTTGGCGTTCAGGTCGGCGCCGAGGGAGCGGGCGAGCTCGGCGTACCGCTCGATGGGCCGGGTCATCGGCACCCGGGCGGTGGTGACGGTGGCGCTGGGCGCCAGGGCGAGGATCTTGTCCTTGCTCTCGTCCGGCACGTACCAGAGGGCGCCGGGGTCGTACATGTGGGTGACCAGCAGCTCGGGGCGCAGCCCGGCGTACTTCTCCACGTTGAACTCGCCCCAGACGTTGCCGAGGACGGTGACCCGGTCCACGTCGAGGCCGCCGGCCTGCGGGTCGACCGAGCCGTCGCTGCGGGTGGTCTCGCCGAACACGCCGACGATCTGCGAGTCGAGTCCGAAGTCGACCAGCGCGGCGGCGACCCCGGTGAAGGCGACGACCCGGGTCGGGGCGCTCGCCAGCTCGATCTTCTGGTTCCGATCGTCGGTGAACGACCAGGGGCCGGTCGAGCCCTTGGCGCCGGTGGAGCCGGACTTGTCGGCCTGGCCGCAGCCGACGAGGAGGGTGGCGAGGGTGGCGCCGCCGGCGGCGAGCAGGCCCCGGCGGGAGAGTCCGCGAGCGGACATGGAAGCAGGCATGATGACGTCTTTCGATCAGGACCGGACCGCGATGATCCGCGATGGCCGGGTTAGGTTAACCTAACCTAACCCGAAGTCAACCGGTGCCATGCCGTTTCCCCCCGGAGCCGATCCTGTCCGTCACCACGCTCGCCGCCGCCCCGGCGCCGGCCCCGTCCACCCGTCGTGCCGGCCCGGCCGTGGCGCTCGCCGTCGGGCTGCTGCTCCTGCTCGCCGTCGCGGTGCTGAGCATCGCCGTCGGCGCCCGGCCGCTCTCCGTCACCGAGGTCTGGCAGGGGCTGGTCTCTGCGGCCTCCCCCGAACACGCCGTGGTGCACCGGATGCGCCTGCCCCGCACGCTGCTCGGCCTGCTCGCCGGCGCGGCGCTCGGGGTGGCCGGGGCGCTGATGCAGGCGCTCACCCGCAACCCCCTGGCCGACCCGGGACTGCTCGGCATCAACGCCGGCGCCGCCGCGGCGGTCGCCACCGCCACCGCCCTGCTCGGCGTCGGCACCGCCGGTGGCTGGGTGTGGTTCGCCCTGCTCGGCGCGGCCACCGTCACCGCCGGGGTGTACGCGGTCGGCGGCGGCCGGCAGGCCACCCCGGACCGCCTCGCGCTGGCCGGGGCGGCGCTGAACGCGGTGCTCTTCTCGTACGTCAGCGCGGTCATGCTGCTCGACGCCGCCTCGCTGGACCGGCTGCGGTTCTGGACGGTCGGCTCGCTGGCCGGCGCCGAGTTCGCCACCCTGCGTACCGTGGCGCCCTTCGTGGTGGCCGGGTTGCTGGTCGCCCTGGCCGGCGCGCGGTCGCTGAACGCGCTGGCCCTGGGCGACGACACCGCACGGGCGCTCGGCGCCCGACCGGCGCTGGTGCGCGGCGCGGCGATCGCGGCGGTCACGCTGCTCTGCGGCGCGGCCACCGCCGCCTGCGGGCCGATCGTCTTCGTCGGACTGCTCGTGCCGCACCTGGTCCACGTGCTGACCGGGCCGGACCTGCGCTGGCTGCTGCCCGCCTGCGCGCTGTACGCACCCGTCCTGCTGCTCGGCGCCGACGTGCTGGGCCGGGTGCTGGGCCGCCCCGGCGAACTCCAGGTCGGCCTGGTCACCGCCGTGCTCGGCGGGCCGCTCTTCCTGCGTCTGGTGGCCCGGCGATGACCGTCCTGCGTACCCCCGGCGGCCGTTCGCTGCGCTGGCGCCCCCGGTCGCTGGCCGTCGTCGCCGGCGCCGCGCTGCTCGCCGCCGTCCTCGGCGTGCTCGCCGTGGCCGGCGGCGACTACCCGATGAGCCCGGCCGACGTGCTGCGCACGCTGACCGGCGGTGGCAGCGCGGCCGAGGAGTTCATCGTCGGCGAGCTGCGCCTGCCCCGGCTGGTCACCGCGCTGGGCGTCGGGGCCGCCCTGGCGCTCTCCGGCGCGGTGGTCCAGACGCTGCTGCGTAACCCGCTGGGCAGCCCGGACATGATCGGCATCACCCAGGGAGCGGCCACCGGCGGGCTGGTCGTCGTGGTGCTCGGCGGCAGCAGCCTGGCGCTCTCCGGCGCGGCGCTGGCCGGCGGGCTCGGCACCGGCCTGCTGATCCGGGCCGTCACCGGCAGCCGGGGGCTGGCCGGTCACCGGCTCGTCCTGGTCGGCATCGGCGTCATGGCGATCCTCACCGGCGTCAACGGCTGGCTGCTCACCCGGGCGCCACTGATGGACGCCGCCCGGGCGGTGCTCTGGCTCACCGGCAGCCTGGACGGGCGCGGCTGGGCGCAGGCGGTGCCGGTGCTGGGCGTCCTCGCGGTGCTCACCCCGGTGGTGCTCGCCGGCGGCCGGGCGATGGCCATGGTGGAGCTGGGCGACGAGACCGCCACCGCGCTGGGCGTGCCGGTGGCCCGGGTCCGGCAGGTGCTGCTCGGCGCGGCGGTGCTGCTCGCCTCCGTCGCGGCGGCCGCCGCCGGGCCGGTCTCCTTCGTCGCGCTCACCGCCCCGCACCTGGCCCGCCGGCTCACCCGCGCGCCGGGGCCGAACCTGGTGGCCTCGGCGCTCACCGGGTCGGTGCTGCTGGTCGCGGCGGACCTGCTGGCCCAGCGCGCCCTCGCCGGCCAGCAGCTGCCGGTCGGCGTGGTGACCGGCGTGCTCGGCGGGACGTACCTGGTGTGGCTGCTCGCCGCGCGTCGTCGCGCGGGACGGAACTGAAGGAGATCACGTGTCGGGAAACCCACGGCTGGACGGGGTCGGGCTGACCCTGGCGTACGAGCGGCGCATCGTCGCCGAGGAGCTGTCGGTCGCCGTACCCGACGGGTCGTTCACGGTGGTGATCGGGCCGAACGCCTGCGGCAAGTCGACGCTGCTGCGCGCCCTGGCCCGGACGCTGCGGCCCCGCGCCGGGACGGTGCTGCTGGACGGGCGGGACATCCACGCCCTGCCGTCCCGCGCGGTGGCCCGTACCCTCGGCCTGCTGCCCCAGTCGTCGGTGGCGCCGGACGGCATCACGGTGGCCGACCTGGTGGCCCGCGGCCGGTACCCGCACCAGGGGCTGCTGCGGCAGTGGTCGCGGGAGGACGAACGGGTGGTCGCCGAGTCGATGGCCGCCACCGGCGTCGCCGAGCTGGCGGACCGGCCGGTCGACGAGCTCTCCGGCGGGCAGCGGCAGCGGGTCTGGATCGCCATGGCGCTGGCCCAGCAGACCCCGCTGCTGCTGCTCGACGAGCCGACCACCTGGCTGGACGTCGCCCACCAGATCGAGGTGCTGGACCTGTGCGCCCGGCTGCACGAGGAGCAGGGCCGCACCCTGGTGGCGGTGCTGCACGACCTGCACCACGCCGCGCGCTACGCCACCCACCTGATCGCCATGCGCGACGGCCGGGTGGTCGCCGAGGGTGACCCCCGGGACGTGGTCACCGCCGAGCTGGTCCAGGAGGTGTTCGGGCTGCCGTGCCGGATCGTCGAGGACCCGGAGACCGGCACCCCACTGGTGGTACCCGCCACCCGCCGTCCACGTTTGCCGCAGGCACGGCCGCGGGTAGTCCCGACGTCCTGACCGGGCTCCAAGATCCGGTGTACGGCCGGAGGAGTCGGGATGGCGGAGATGGCGCGACAGTGGACGGCGACCGCCGTCGACCGGCTCCGGCAGGGCTGGCGACCCGCGGTGGAGGCGGCCGTGGCAGCGACCGTCGCGTGGATCGTCGCGGCCCGGCTGATCGGTCACCCCGACCCGTTCTTCGCGCCGAGCGCCGCGCTGATCGTGCTCGGCGAGGCGCGGGGCAAGCGGCTGCGGCAGACCGTCGAGATGGTGCTCGGGGTGGCCGCCGGGGTGCTCGCCGCCGACCTGGCGGTGCAGTCGCTCGGCCCCGGCACCGGCACCGTCTTCCTCGTGCTGCTGCTGACCACCGGGCTGATGCTCACCATCGGGGCGAGCAGCACCCTCACCGTGCAGGCCGCGGTCTCCGCCCTCTACCTGGTCGCGGTGGCCGCGCCGCAGGGCGGCGGGCTGGTCCCGTTCCGGTTCGTCGACACGCTGATCGGCGGCGCGGTGGCGCTGGCCGCGAGCCAGCTCATGGTGGCCCGCGACCCGCTCGCCCCGCTCGTCGCCGAGGCTCGGCGCACCTACGGCGACCTGGCTGACCTGCTCATCCGGATCGACCGGGCGCTGGCCGGCGGCGACGAGGAGGCCGCCCGGACGGCGCTGGACCAGGCCCGCGAGGTGGAGGGCTGCGTGGACCGCTTCCGCGTCGCGGTGCAGGCCTGCAGCGAGTCGCTGCGGCTGCGGGTACGCAAGCGCCGCCACCTCGACCAGGTGGCGGAGGTCGAGGCGACCTGCCGCCAGCTCGACTACGCGGTGCGCAACATCCGGGTACTGGCCCGCAACGGCGTGACGTTGACCCGGCTCGGCACACCGGCCCCACCGCAGCTGGGCGAGGCGATCCGAGCGCTCGGCGACGCGGTGCGCGCCGCCGCGGAAGCCCTCTCCACCGATCTCGGCGGGCACTCCGACGCGGACCCGCACGCGGAAGGCGCCGACCACGCCGCCCTCGAGGCGGTGCGCATCGCCGCCCGGCTGCTGCAGGCCGACCCGCCGCTGCCACTGGTCATGATCGTGGGCCAGATCCGGGCCACCGCCATCGACCTGCTGCGCGGAGTCGGAACGGACGACGCGGCGGTGCTGGGCCGGGTCGACGAGGCGCTGGGCCTGCCCAAGGGGTGAACCCCCTCAGCGGGGTGGCGGGGCGGCCGCCCCGGCCGGCGGCTGCGGGCCGAAGGTGGTGAGAAACCGGTCCCGGAAGGTGTCCATCCGCCAGACCGGCGCGCCCGGGCCGGGCCGCAACCCCTCGTCCCAGCCCCAGCCGGCCACCCGCTCCAGCACGGCGGGATCGCGGGCCACGACGGTGATCGGCACGTCCCGGCCCGCGTTCTCCCCGGTCACCACCGGTGACGGCTGGTGGTCGCCGAGGAAGACCAGCACCAGCTCGTCGTCGCCGTACGTCTCCACGTAGGAGATCAGGCTGTTCAGCGAGTACTCGATCGATCGCCGGTAGCCGGTGCGGACCTCGGTGGCGCTGCGCCCCACCACGTCTTTCGGGTTGGCGGCGACGGAGGTGGGCCGGCGGTAGATCGAGCCGTCCCCGACGTGGCCCCAGTCGAGCATCCGGGGGATCGCCGCCCAGGGCGAGTGGCTGGAGATCAGCGGGATCTCCGCCATGATCGGGGCGTGCCCCGGCGTGGCCCGCTCCCGCCGGTGGAAGGTGGCCAGGGTGTACTGGTCGGGCATGGGCGCGAAGCTGAACCTCGGGCCTCGGTAGCCCAGCCCCGCCGCGTCGTGGTAGCGGTCGAAACCGAAGAAGCGCCCCTCCGGCCAGGGCTTGGTGGCCGCCGGGAGCACCCCGACCGTCTGCCAACCGGCCCGCCGGAAGGCGCCGTTGAGGGTGAGCCGGTCGCCGGCCAGCAGGCTGAGGTGGCGTTGCTGGTTGTCCACCCAGACCCCGGACAGCAGCGTGTCGTGGGCCAGCCAGCTGCCCCCGCCGGCCGTCGGCGAGGTCAGGAAGCCGCTGCGGGCCTGGAAACCCCGCTCGGCGAGCCGGCGCGTACCGCCGTCGAGCACCGCGCCGACCTGCGGAGCGAACTCCGGGTCCTGCACCGCGTCCCGGCCGTAGCTCTCCACGAAGGCGACGATCACGTCCTTGCCGCGCAACGCGGTGAGCAGCCGGTCGCCGGGGGTGTCCCGGAACGCGTCGGCGGCGACCTCGGCGGCGAAGGCCTCCCGGTCCCGCAGCCCGGTGCCCACCTGGCCGAGATGCTGTCCGACCAGCCTGGACGTCCCGGAGTCGGCGACCGGCACGCCGATCGTCGCGGCGGCGACCCAGACCACGGCCGCCGCCGCCAGGGCCCGGACCGCCCGCCGGTCGTGCCGGGCCACCAGCCGGGTCAGCCGCAGCACCGACCGGGTGGTCAGTACCAGCAGCGCGCCGACGAGCGCGACCAGCGCCACGATCGTGCCGACCGCGCCGGCCCGGCCGACGGAGTCGCGGACGAAGGCGTACGCGTCGTCCAGCAGCACCCAGTCCAGCACCAGGTCGAACGGGCGGGCGAGGCTGGCGGACATGCCCATGTCGAGCAGCTTCACGATGGCGAGCAGCCCGAGGGCGACGCCGCACAGCAGCGCCACCGCCCGCCGCAGGGCACCGCGCAGCACCAGCAGCAGCCCGGCGGCGACCAGCCCCTCGACCGGGATGCGCAGGAACGCGGCGGGGCCGAGCTGGTCGAGCCGGTTCGGCGCGACCAGCACGGCGAACACGAGCAGGCCGGCCGCCACGGTGGTCACCCGCCCCGCGACGGTACGCAGCCGGCCCCGCCGCCCGACGACGGCAGCGTCAGCGGCAGGGGCCGGTTCCGGTGCCGACGGCGCATCGGGGGCCGGATCGGCTTGCGCTGCGGGGTCGAAAGGCCGGACCGGTGCGTCCACGGTGGCCCGGCGGCGCAGGCGCGACAGCACTGACACTGCGTTGTCCCCTTCCCTGGGTGACTGCGCCGGGGGAGCCCGGTGAGCAGGCGATCCCGGTGGTGAGGTCGATCACCGGGCCGGTTCGAACCGTGGCTGCCGTACCTCCGTGTTTATGATCGACGGCCTCGACAGGAAACACGGAGCGCGCGGCCGTTCGGTTCGGTCCGGCAGCCAGATGAGGAGAACACCCGCGTGATCCGCGATGCCCGCGCCTTCTGGCTCCGCTCCCCCGGCGTGGGTGAGATCCGGCCGGTCACGTTGCCGGAGCCGGGACCGGACGAGGTCCTGGTGCGCGCGCTGTACTCGGGGGTCAGCCGGGGCACCGAGACGCTGGTCTTCACCGGCGGCGTGCCGCAGAGCCAGTACGCGGCGATGCGCGCCCCGTTCCAGGAGGGCGACTTCCCCGCCCCGGTCAAGTACGGCTACCTCAGCGTCGGCGTGGTCGAGGCCGGTCCGGCGGAACTGCGCGGGCGTACCGTCTTCTGCCTGCACCCGCACCAGAGCGCGTACGTGGTGCCGGCCTCGGCCGTGACCCCGGTCCCGGACGGCGTGCCGGCGGCGCGGGCGGTGCTGGCCGGCACGGTGGAGACGGCGGTGAACGCGCTCTGGGACGCCGCGCCGCTGGTCGGCGACCGGGTCAGCGTGGTGGGCGGCGGCATGGTCGGCTGCGCCGTCGCGGCGCTGCTCGCCCGCTTCCCCGGGGTACGCGTCGAGCTGGTGGACACCGACCCGGCGCGGGCGGCGGTGGCCGCGGCGCTGGGCGTCGGGTTCGCAGCGCCGGACGACGCGGCCGACGGACGGGACCTGGTGGTGCACGCCAGCGCGACCGGCCCGGGCCTGCAGCGCTCCATCGAGCTGCTCGCCCAGGAGGGCACGGTGATCGAGCTGAGCTGGTACGGCGACCGGCCGGTGCAGCTCTCGCTGGGCGGGTCGTTCCACTCCGGCCGGTTGACCGTCCGCAGCAGCCAGGTGGGCACGGTATCCCCGGCCCGGGCCGCGCGGCGCGGCTACGCCGACCGGATGGCGCTGGCCCTGGAGCTGCTCGCCGACCCGGTCTTCGACGCGCTGATCACCGGCCGGTCGGCCTTCGCGGACCTGCCCGACGTGCTCGACCGACTGGCCGCGGGGAGCCTCCCCGCGCTGTGCCACCTCATCACCTACGACGGGGAGTGACGCCGTGTTCAGCGTGACCGTACGGGACCACATGATGGTCGCCCACAGCTTCACCGGCGAGGTCTTCGGGCCCGCGCAGCGGCTGCACGGGGCGACGTTCGTGGTGGACGCGACCTTCCGCCGCGCCGAGCTGGACGCGGACGGCATCGTGGTGGACATCGGCCGGGCCACCGAGGAGCTGCGCGCCGTGCTCGCCGAGTTGAACTACCGCAACCTCGACGACGAGCCCGCCTTCGCCGGGGTGAACACCACCACCGAGGTGCTGTGCCGCACGATCGCCGACCGGCTGGCCGAGCGGGCCCACGCCGGCGCGCTCGGCGCGGGGGCCCGCGAGCTGGCCGGGATCACCGTGACGCTGCACGAGTCGCACATCGCCTGGGCCAGCTACGAGCGGTCGCTGTAGACCGTGGCGGTGGCGCACGTCGTCCTGCCCGGCGACATCGACGACCCGGCGACCCCGAGCGGCGGCAACACGTACGACCGCCGGGTCTGCCGGGGCCTCGCCGAGCGGGGGTGGGCGGTGCGCGAGCACGGCGTACCCGGGCGGTGGCCGCACCCCGACCCGCCGGCGCGGACCCACCTGGCCGGGGTGCTCGCGGCGCTGCCCGACGGCGCGGTGGTGCTGCTCGACGGGCTGGTCGCCTCGGCGGTGCCGGAGGTGCTGGCCCCGCACGCCCGGCGGCTGCGCCTGGTGGTGCTGGTGCACATGCCGCTGGAGGACGACGCCGAGGCGGCCGCGCTGGCCTGCGCCGCCGCGGTGGTCACCACCAGCGAGTGGACCCGCCGCCGGTTGCTCGACCGATACCCACTGCCCGCCGGCCGGGTGCACGTGGCCACCCCCGGGGTGGACCCCGCACCGCCGGCCCCGGGCACGCCGGCAGGCACGGCGCTGCTCTGCGTCGCGGCGGTCACCGGGCACAAGGGACACGACGTGCTGGTCCGTGCCCTCGCCGAGGTCGCCGAGCTGCCCTGGACGCTGGACTGCGTCGGCGCGCTCACCCGCGACCCCGGCTTCGTCGCCGGGCTGCGCCGGCTGGTGGACGAGCGGGGGCTGACCGGGCGGGTCCGGCTGGTGGGACCGCGCACCCGGGCCGACCTCGACGCCGCGTACGCCGGCGCCGACCTGCTGGTGCTCGCCTCCCACGCCGAGACGTACGGGATGGTGGTCACCGAGGCCCTGGCCCGCGGCCTGCCGGTGCTCGCGACCCGGGTGGGCGGGGTGCCCGAGGCGCTGGGCCGGGCCGCGGACGGCGAGCCGCCCGGCCTGCTGGTGCCCGCCGCCGACCCGGCCGCGCTGGCCGGCGCGCTGCGCCGCTGGCTCACCGGGGCGCCGCTGCGCCACCGGCTGCGGCAGGCCGCCCTGGCCCGCCGCGACGGCCTCGCCGGCTGGCCGGCCACCGCCACCGCGATCGCCCACGTCCTGAACGGAGTGAGGGTTTGACCACGTACGCCACCGACCCCTTCGCCGACTGGCTCGCGCTGCGCGAGCCCGCCGACGCGGCCGCCCGCGCCGAGGACCTCGTCGACCGGGTACGCGCCCGGCTGCCCGTCGACCGGCCCCTGGTGGTGCACGACCTGGGCAGCGGGACCGGGTCCATGGCCCGCTGGCTGGCTCCCCGGCTGCCCGGCCCGCAGCACTGGGTGCTCTACGACCGGGACGCCGGTCTGCTCGACCGGGCCCTCGCCGACCCGCCGCGCGCCGCCGACGGCAGCCCGGTGCGGGTGGAGACCCGGCGGACGGACATCACCCGGCTCACCGCCGCCGACCTGGCCGGCGCCGACCTGGTCACCGCCTCGGCGCTGCTGGACATGCTGACCGCCGAGGAGATCGAGGCGATCGTGGCGGCCTGCGCCGGGGCGGGCCGGCCGACCCTGTTCACGCTCTCCGTCGTCGGCCGGGTGCGGCTCGACCCGCCCGACGAACTGGACGCGGAGGTCGCCGCCGCGTTCGACGCGCACCAGCGCCGGACCGTGGACGGCCGGCGCCTGCTCGGGCCGGACGCCGCCGCCGCCACCGTCGCCGCGTTCCGGCGGCACGGGGTCGCCGTGACCGTCCGGTCCAGCCCGTGGCGGCTGGACGCCGGGCACGCCGCGCTGACCGGCGAGTGGTTCACCGGCTGGTGCGACGCCGCCGTCGAGCAGCGCCCCGAGCTGGCCGCCCGGACGGGCCCGTACGCGCGCCGCCGGCTGGCCGAGGCGGCGGCGGGCCGGCTGACCGTCACGGTGGGGCACGACGACCTGCTCGCCGGAGCGGAATGAACCCGACGGCCGGCCGGTACGTGGTGGAGGGAGAGATCTTCGACAGGAGGACCCGCGTGGCACAGCCTGCCGGCGACGCACCCACCACCGCCCCGGCCCGTCCGAGCTGGACCTGGGTGAGCAACCTCGGCGGCGTCGCCCTGGTGGTGGCGCTGCTGTGGTGGCTGGGCACCGGCCCGGCCCTGGAAGCACTGAGCCGCATCGACACCCCGGCGGTGGTCGCCGCGCTGCTGCTCGGCGCGCTCAGCACCGTCTGCTGCGCCTGGCGGTGGCGGCTGGTCGCCGAGGGGCTCGGGGTCCGGCTCCCGCTGGGCACCGCGGTGGCCGACTGCTACCGGGCGACCTTCCTCAACGCCACGCTGCCCGGCGGGGTGCTCGGCGACGTGCACCGGGCGGTGCGGCACGGCCGGGAGGCCGGCGCCGTGGGCCGGGCCGTCCGGGCCGTGGTCTGGGAACGCACCGCCGGTCAGGTCGTCCAGGTCACGCTCGCGGTGGCGCTCCTGCTGACGCTGCCGTCGCCGGTGCGGCCCTGGCTGCCGGAGGCCACCGCGCTGGCCCTGGCGGTCGCCCTCGGCGTGGTGCTGCTGGCCCGGGCGCTGCCCCGCTCCGGGCCGTCCCGGCGGGCCCGGGCGCTGCGCGCCGCCGCGGCCGACGTCCGCGCCGGCCTGCTGACCCGCCGGACCGGGCCGAAGGTGCTGCTCGCCTCGGCGGTCGCCGTCCTCGGCCACCTGGGCACCTTCGTGGTGGCGGCCCGGGTCGCCGGCGCCACCGCCCCGCTGGCACAGCTGGTGCCGCTGACCCTGCTGGCGCTGCTGGCGATGGCGCTGCCGGCGAACGTGGCCGGGTTCGGCCCGCGCGAGGGCGTGGCCGCCTGGGCGTTCGGCGCCGCCGGGCTGGGCGCCGCCCAGGGGGTGTCCACCGCGCTGGTGTACGGGGCGCTGGTGATCATCGCCGCGCTGCCCGGCGCCGCCGTGCTGCTGCTGGGCCGGCAGCCGGCCCGCCTTGCGCGCCGATCAAGGGTGAACCAGGGTGGTTCTGCCCCGGTGCCCGCTGCCGGGCTGGCCGGCAGCGTCTGACAGAGGAGACACATGTACCCAGCAGCACTGCCGGTCGCCACGGTCCGCACGCAGGTCACGGTCCCGCTCCGCCTTCCCGACGGGTACGCCACCACGGCCCGGGTCTTCACCTTCGACGGGTTGGTGGACGGGCGGGAGCACCTGGCGTTCGGTCTCGGCGACTGGGCGGGCGCGCTGCGCCGGCGCCCGGACGAGCCCGCGCCCCTGGTCCGCCCGCACAGCGAGTGCCTGACCGGGGACGTGTTCGGCAGCCAGCGCTGCGACTGCGGTCCGCAGCTGCGCGAGGCGGTGGAGCGCATCGCCGCAGCCGGGGGCTTCCTGCTCTACCTGCGGCAGGAGGGGCGCGGGATCGGCCTCTATCCGAAGCTGGACGCCTACGCGTTGCAGGACGCCGGGCTGGACACGTACGAGGCGAACGTGGCGCTCGGGCACGGCGAGGACGAACGCGACTACCGGGCGGCCGCGCAGATGCTGGCGGCGCTGGGCGTGCGGCGGCTGGCGCTGCTGAGCAACAACCCGGAGAAGGCCGAGCAGCTCGACCGGCTCGACGTGACGGTGACGGAGGTGGTCCCGACGGGGGTCTACCTCTCCCCCGCCAACGCCGACTACCTGGCGGCGAAGGCGCACCGGGCCGCCGCCCGTACCGCCGACTCGCCGTCGCTGACCTGACATGGCTGCCGTACCGGGCGGCGGGCGGCCGTACGTGCTGCTCAGCTGCGCCACCTCGATCGACGGGTACCTCGACGACGCCACCGAGCAGCGGCTGCTGCTGTCCAACGCCGACGACCTGGAGCGGGTCGACGCCGTCCGGGCCGGCTGCGACGCGATCCTGGTCGGGGCCGGCACGGTACGCCGGGACGACCCCCGGCTGGTGATCCGCGCGGAGCGGCTGCGCCGGGCGCGGGTGGCCCGCGGGCTGCCGCCGTCGCCGCTGAAGGTGACCCTGACCGAGCGGGGCGACCTGGACCGGACCGCCCGGTTCTTCACCGTCGGCGACGCGGAGCGGATCGTGTACTGCGCGTCGCCGGCGGTGGACAAGACCGCCGAGCTGCTGCACGGGCTGGCCACCGTCGTGGACGCCGGCGACCCGGTGGACCCGGCCCGGATGCTGGCCGACCTAGCCGGGCGCGGGGTGGACCGGCTGATGGTGGAGGGCGGCGCGTCGGTGCACGCCCAGTTCCTCACCGCCGGGATCGCCGACGAGCTGCACCTGGTGGTCGCCCCGTTCTTCGTCGGCGACCCCCGGGCCCCCCGCTTCGGCGGCGACGGCCCGTTCCCGTGGCACCCCGGCCGGCGGGCCCGGGTCGTCGAGGCCCGCCAGATCGGTGACGTGGTGCTCGTCCGGTACGCCCTGTCGCCGCGCTGCCCGGACGCCTGAACCGGCGAGCCGGTTCGTCCGTACCACCGGCCGACACGGAAGAGCGCCCTACTACGCTTTGTCGTAACGGGTGGACGTGCGGACGAGGGAGCGGCTGTGGTGGACGAGGGCGACGAGCAGGTGACCGCGTGGGCGCTGGCCGCCGGGCGGGGCGACCCGCTGGCGCTGGCCGCGTTCGTCCGGGCCACCCAGGGCCCGACCTGGCGGTTCCTGCACCACCTGCTGGCCGACGCGGAGACCGACGACCTGGTGCAGGAGACGTACCTGCGGGCGATGCGGGCGCTGCCCCGGTTCGCCGCCCGGTCCTCCGCGCGGACCTGGCTCTTCGGCATCGCCCGGCGGGTCGCCGCCGACCACCTGCGGTCCCGGCGAGCCCGCCCGCCCGCCACCACCATCGACGGGTACGACCCGCCGTCGGCGGGCCGGTTCGAGAACGTGGTGGTGCTCGACGCGCTGCTGCGCGAGCTGCCGGCCGAGCGGCGGGAGGCGTTCGTCGCCACCCAGGTCCTCGGCCTGTCGTACGCGGAGGCGGCGCAGGTCTGCGACTGCCCCGTCGGCACCATCCGCTCGCGGGTGGCGCGGGCCCGGGCGGACCTTGTCGAGGCCATGGCCGAGCGGGCCGGCCGGACCGACACCCGCGCCGGCTGACCCGCCCGCCGGGGGGCGGCGGCGATCCGTAAGGACCTCGCAAGGTCTGCGCGACTCGTCGCGCGCGCCGCCGCCACTACGCTGACCGGCACGAGGGGGAGGTACGCGTGGCGCAGCGGGTGCTGGTCGTCGACGACGACCGGACGGTCAGCGACGTGGTCTGCCGCTACCTGGCACACGCCGGCTACCAGGTGGACCACGTCGGCGACGGTGCGGCCGCGCTGGCCGCCGTCGCCGCGGCGCCGCCGCAGCTGGTGGTGCTCGACGTGATGCTGCCCGGGGTCGACGGGCTGGAGGTGTGCCGGCGGCTGCGGGAGCGGCCGGACGGCGTACCCATCGTGATGTTGACCGCGCGCGGCGACGAGGCCGACCGGATCCTCGGCCTGCAACTGGGCGCGGACGACTATCTGAGCAAGCCCTTCTCCCCGCGCGAGCTGGTGCTGCGCGTGCGCTCGGTGCTGCGCCGGGCCGGCGGCGAGCCGGCCGCCGCGATCGCCGAGGTGCTCGCCGACGGCGGCCTCGTCGTGGAGACCGGCCCCCGGGTGGCCCGGCTGCACGGCCGGGAACTGGCCCTCACGCTGCGCGAGTTCGACCTGCTGGCCCACCTGATGCGCCACCCGGCGCGGGCGTTCCGCCGGGCCGAACTGCTGGAGCGGGTCTGGGGCTGGAGCTTCGGCGACCAGTCCACCGTCACCGTCCACGTGCGCCGGCTGCGGGAAAAGATCGAGGCCGACCCGGCCGACCCGCGCCGGATCGTCACGGTGTGGGGCGTCGGCTACCGGTACGAGCCGGTCGATGGCTGACCTCGCGCTGATCTTCGGGGCCGCGCTCGGGGCGGCCTGCTGTGTCGGGCTGCTCGGCGCGGGGGCGCTGCGGCTGCTGCGCGGCCGGTCGATCACCGTGCACATCTCCGTCCTGCTGGCGATGACCGTGACCGCGGTGGCAGCCGGCGTCGCGGTGATCGCCGAGGCGATGTTCCTCTCACCGCACGATTTGGAGGTGGTGCTGATCACCGTCTCCGCGGCGGCGGTGGTCAGCCTCGCCGTCGGCTGGCTCTTCGGCCGGCGGCTCGCCGCGGCGGCGGTCTGGGCGGACCAGGCGCGGGAGCGGGAGCGGCGGATCGAGAAGGGACGCCGGGACCTGGTCGCCTGGGTGTCGCACGACCTGCGGACCCCGCTGGCCGGGCTGCGGGCGATGGCCGAGGCGCTGGAGGACCGGGTGGTCGCCGACCCGGAGACGGTGCACGAGTACCACCGCCGCGTCCGGGTGGAGACCGACCGGATGACCCGGCTCGTCGACGACCTGTTCGAACTGTCCCGGATCAACGCCGGGGCGCTGCGGCTGTCGCTGTCCGCCGTACCGCTGGGCGACGTGGTCTCCGACGCCCTGGCCGGCACCGCGCCACTGGCCGCGGCCCGCCGGATCCGGCTGGTCGCCGCCGAGTCGGGCTGGCCGACGGTGACCGCCAGCGAGCCGGAGCTGGCCCGGGTGGTGGGGAACCTGCTGCTCAACGCGGTGCGCTACACCCCGGACGACGGCACCGTGCGGGTCGACGCGGGGCGCGACGGCGACACCGCCTGGCTGGCCGTCGCGGACACCTGCGGCGGCATCCCGGAGACCGACCTGCCCCGGCTCTTCGACGTGGCGTTCCGGGGCGAACCGGCCCGCACCCCGCGCAGCGGCAACGGCGGCGTCGAGGGTTCCGGCGGGCTGGGCCTGGCGATCGTGCGCGGGCTGGTCGAGGCGCACGGCGGCCGGGTCGACGTGCGCAACGTCGCCGGCGGGTGCCGGTTCGTCGTCCGGCTGCCGCTGGCCGACGCCTAGGGCGGCTTCCGCTCGGCTTCCGCACGGTCGCCGCCGCCGCGGCGGGTCACCGTGCGGGCGGGCGCTCCAGGCGGGTCAGTTCGGCGAACCACCGGCGGCCGGCCCGGAACACCTCGCCGACCACCAGCCCGGCCGCCGCCGCCGGGCCCGCCACCGCGGCGGGGTCCAGCCAGGCCCAGCGGAAGCTCGGCCCCCGGTCGCGCCCCGTCACCACCTGCACCTGCCCCTGCCAGGCGCCGGACCCGGGCGGCTCCAGCTCCACCAGCACCGTGCCGGTCGGCCGCAGCAGTTCCCGGCACCGGCGCAGCAGCGCCGCCGGATCACCCCCGATGCCGATGTTCCCGTCCAGCAGCACCGCATGCGCCCACCGTCCCTCCGCCGGCAGCGGCCCGAACAGGTCGGCCTGCACGGCCACCGCGCCCCGGCCCCGGGTCAGCGCGACCGCCCGCGCCGAGGTGTCCACGCCGAGGGTGGTCAGGCCGGCCCGGGTCAGCGCCAGGGTCACCCGGCCCGGTCCGCAGCCCAGGTCGAGGGTGGGGCCGGCGCAGCGGGCGAGCACCGCCGCGTCCACCGGGTCGGCCGGGCGGTGCCACCGGTCCACCGGCAGCCGGCGGCGCAGCCCGTCGGCCGGCACCAGCCAGTACGCGCCCACGCCCCGGTCACGCAGCGCGGCGGCGAAGCCGTCCACGGTAGGGACGGTCACGCCCGCACCACCATCGCCCGGCGCACCGCCGCGACCTCCCGGGCGAACCGGCCACCCGGGACCGCAGCGGCCACCGCCAGGGCGTCCGACCAGTCGTCGACGTCCCGCAGCACCGGCAGCGGCACGGTGCGCAGCCCCCGCTCGGCCAGCGCCGACCAGGTCGACCGGCCGGTGTCCGGGGTCGACATCGGCACCGCCCGCAGCGCCACCGCCTGCCGGGGGTCGCGCAGCCCCAGCGCCCACCAGCCGCCGTCGGCGGCCCGCCCCAGCACCGCGTCGGCGGTACGGAGCCGGCGTACGGCGGCAGCCAGCCGGGCCGGGGTGAGCTGCGGGGTGTCCATGCCGATCTGGAGCACCGGGCGGCCGGGGAAGGCGTCGGCGACGTCGGCGTGGGCGTGCACCAGCCGGGCGGCGAAGTCCGCGCCCCGCTGCGGCAGGACCGGCCAACCGGCGACGGCGGCGGCCAGCTCGGCGGCGTCCTCGGCGTCGGCGAGGCGTCCGGCCAACGCCAGCACCGGCGTCACACCGGGGGTGGCCCGGACGGCGTCCAGGGTGTCCCGCAGCGCGGCGGCGGCCACCCGGGCGGCCTGGACCCCGGTGGCCGGTGGGCAGAGTCGGGTCTTCACCGCGCCCGGCACGGGCGCCTTCGCGACCACCAGCAGCACCGTCATCGCCGACCCTCCACGCTGCGCAGCACGGCGGCGAAGTCGCGGGTGGCGCGCAGGGTGCCACGGACCGAGCCGGAGACCTTCGAGCGGGTGCCCGCGGCGCGCGGGGCGTACGCGACGTCGAGCTCGTGGATCCGCCAGCCCGCGGCGGCGGCCCGGATCAGCAGCTCCAGCGGGTAGCCGAAGGCCCGGTCGGTGACGCCCAGCCCCAGCAGCGCCTCGCGCCGGGCCACCCGGATCGGACTCAGGTCGCGCAGCGGTACGCCCCGGTGCCGCAGCAGCGCGGCGACCAGCGCGGTGCCGGCCCGGGCGTGCCACGGCCAGACCCCGACGCGGACCGGCCGGCGGCGACCGACGGCCAGGTCGGCGACCTGCGCGGCGACCGGGGCGACCAGCGCGGGCAGCTCGGCGGGGGCGAAGGAGCCGTCGGCGTCCAGAACGCAGACCAGCTCCGTCTCGGCGGCCTCGATGCCGGTGTGCACGGCCGCGCCGTAGCCGCGGCGGGGCTCGTGCACCACCCGCGCGCCGTACCGGGCGGCCACCTCGGGCGAGCCGTCCCGGGAGCCGTTGTCCACCACGATCGCCCGGTAGCCGGGCGGCAGGGCGGTCAGCACGCCGGGCAGCGCGGCGGCCTCGTCCAGGCACGGCAGCACCACGTCGATCTGTGTCCGCATACCGCCGACGCTAGGTCCGCAGGCACCGGCCCGCCCCGCGTTCGGCCTTACGGAACGCTTACCGACCAGGTGATTCTTACCGTCCGGTGACGTACCGGTGGTTCGGCTGACGGGCCGGGGCGGCAGGCCGTACCGTCCGGTCGACATGAGACCCGGCGCCACGCTCCCCCGCTCCCCCGCCCCCGACCGGGCCCCGGCCCACGACCGGGGCGACGTCGTCGTGCTGGGTGTCGAGGCGGCGCTGCTGGCCGCCGCGGTGATCGTGGGCGCGGTGCTCAACCACCGGGGGGTGGGCCTGCACGCCGACGCCGCGCCGCTCTTCGCCACCTGGCGGCCGCACCTGGGCTGGGGCACCCCGGCCGCGGTGCTGGTCGCCGTCGTGGTGCTCGGCCCCGGGCTGCGCTGGGCCCGGACCGCCCGCTGGACGCCGTTGCTCGGCGCCGGCTACCTGGCCGCGGTGGCCTGGACGCTGGCCCTGGCACTGGTGGACGGCTGGTCGGCGGGGCTGACCCGGCGGCTCACCCCGCAGGCGGAGTACCTGCACGAGGTGCCTCGGGTGACCGAAGTCCGGGGGATGCTGGCCGGTTTCACCGACCGGATCCTCGACTTCCAGCCCGACTCGTGGTCCACCCACACCGCCGGCCACCCGCCGGGCGCGCTGCTGGTCTTCGTCGGGCTGGACCGGGTCGGCCTGGGCGGCGGCACGGCGGCGGCGCTGGCCTGCGTCCTGGTCGGGGCGAGCGTCGCGGTGTCCGTACCGGTGGCGCTGCGGGCGCTGGGCGCCGGCGAGGCGGCCCGCGCGGTGCTGCCGTTCCTGGTGCTGCTGCCGGGCGCGGTCTGGGTCGGCGCGTCCGCCGACGGCGCCTTCACCGGCGTGGTCGCCGCCGGCCTGGCCCTGCTGGCGGTACGCGGCCCCGTGACCGCCCTGGCCGGCGGGCTGCTGCTCGGCTTCGCGCTCTACCTGTCGTACGGCTTCGTGCTGGTCGGGCCGCTGGCCCTGGCGGTGCTGGCGCTGCGACCGGCCCGACGGCGCAACGCCCTGCTCGCCGGGACGGCCGGGGTGGCCGCGGTGGTGGCGGCGTTCAGCCTCGCCGGCTTCCACTGGTGGCAGGGGTACGACCGGGTGGTGGAGCGCTACTACCAGGGCTGGGCGGCCGACCGCCCGTACGGCTACTGGGTCTGGGCCAACCTGGCGGCGCTGCTGCTCTCCGCCGGGCCGGTGGCCGGGCCGGCGCTGCGCCGCGCGTACCTGGCGGCCCGAGCGGGCTGGCGGTCCCCGGTCCACCCGGCGGACCCGGCCGCACCCGCGTCGGCGGCCCACCGTGCCGGATCGGCTCCGGCGGCGGCTCCCGCGCGTGCCGGTCAGGTGTGGGGCGGCCTCGTCGCGCAGCGCTGGGCCGGGCTCGCGTCCCGGGTACGGCTACTCGGGCCAGCCGTGCTGCTGCCGGCGGCGGCCACGCTGGCGGCTGTCGGCGCGGACCTGTCCGGGATGAGCAAGGCCGAGGTGGAGCGGATCTGGCTGCCGTTCGCGGTGTGGCTCCTGGTCGCCGCCGCACACCTGCCCGCCCCGGCCCGCCGCTGGTGGCTGGCCGGACAGGCCCTCACCGCCCTGACCGTCAACCACCTCCTCCTCACCGTCTCTCGGGTCGTGGCGGGCCGCGCTGCGGATCGCCCGGCGGGAGGCGGGCCGGGCGCGCCGGCGTACCGCGCTGGTAC
>NZ_JBPQTL010000050.1:0-40448 GCF_051386295.1 Micromonospora sp. URMC 105
GCCCCCACGGCGACCGGGCGGGCCGCGCGAGGCGGCCCGCCCGGTGAGACGGATTCAGCTCGGCTGACCGACGCGGTCGACGATGTCGCGGGCGAGCACGGCCGACGATCCCGCCGAACCGCCCACGCCGAGGAAGGCGTAGCTCTCGGGGTGGAAGACCAGCACGATCTCCCCCGAGCCCCTCGTCGACGGCCAGGCGATCCCGATGCCCGCTCGGCCCGCGCCGTCCTTGGCCTGCTCCACCGCCCGCAGGCCCGGCGTCGTCGCCGCGGCCTCGTAGAGCGCAGCGAGGGTACGGGGCCGCAGGTAGCTGTCGGTCAGGTAGTAGAGCACGTCCTTGCCGGCGGCATTGGCGTCACCCGGCTCGCCGCTGCGGTTCCCGGCCAGGAAGGTCCGCATGGCGGCAGCATCGGTGGGCAGGTCGGCGCGGTAGGCCGGTGCCGGAGTGCACCGTTCAGTCCGGCCCGGAACGATCTCGCCGCCCTTGAGCACCGCCGCCCGTCCGTTCCGGCAGCCGGGGACGATCCATTCCGTGCGGCCGGCGGCGGAGGTCTCGACGATCAGACCGTCCCGGGTGCCGTCCACCGACATCCAGCTCTCCCGCATCCCCCGACCCTCCTGGCTGCGGGAGTAGACGAACTGGCCGGGCCGGGGAGTCACGTCCGGCACGCGCAGCGCGGCGGCTGCCGCGTTCCGCAGGACCTGGCCCGCGTCCGCCCGGGCGGCCGGCACGTCACCGCCGAGCCGATCCGGAGCCAGCACGAGCACCGAGGTGATCGCCGCCGCGACACCCGCCGCCGCCATCCCGCCGAGCACGAGTCGCCAGCTCTTGCGGGTCGTGGGACGGATCGTGGTCGGGGCGGGGGAAGGAGGGGTCATCGCGGCCAGGAGCCGGCCGCGGGCCGAGGCCAGCTGTTCGGTGGTAGCCGGCGGGGTCTCCTGGCCGATCTGCCGGAGCAGTCGCAGGTCATCCATTGCTCAATGCCTCCTCGATCGTGAGGGTGGAATCGCCGCCCAGCGCATCGCGGAGCAGCTTGCGGGCGCGGTTGAGTCGTGACCGCACCGTGCCGACCGGGATCGCCAGCGCGGCGGCCGTCTCGTCGTAGGTCAACTCCTCCCAGGCGATCAGGAGCAGCACGTCGCGATCGCCGGTGGAGAGTTCGGCCAGGGCGCCGAACAACGTTCGGCGCAGCGACTGCGCGGTGACGACGGTGGCGACCCGATCGGCATGCGACGCCTCGCTCATCGCGGGGACGTACGCCTGCCGTAGCCGGTACTCGCGTTCCTCCTCGCGCCGGTGCTGGCTCACCGTGTTGGTGGCGATGCCGTACAGCCACGGCCGGGCGTCCGGATGGGCGGTGTCGAACCGCTCCCGACGGCGGAACGCCGCCAGGAACGTCTCGGCGGCCAGGTCGTCCGCCATCCCGGCGCCGACCCGTCTCGCCAGATAGCGATGGATGCACGGCGCGTGCCGGTCGAAGATCACCGCGAAGCTCTCGGGGTCCCGGACGGACCGCTCGATGACTGCCGCATCCGTCAGCGTGCCGACGTCGGCAGCCCTCACCCGTCTCAAACGATTCATGCACAACCCTTCCGCCCAGCGGGAACCATCACCTGTTGTCCGCAGGCCGCGGAAAAAGGGTTCACGGGCCGGCACGGTGCCCAGTGTCTCCGGCGGGCCAGGGCGGCCGCGCTCGACGCCTGACCGCTGCTGCACACAACGGAAAGGCCACCTCCCGAGGCTGGGAGGTGGCCTTGCGAACGTGTGCGGCGATGCGGGATCTGGTCCCGGCGGCTCGCCGCCCGAGCCTCAGAGCGCCACGATCGCCGCCGTCTCCGCCGGCAGCTCGATGCCGTCGCGCATCACCGTGACGCCGGTCCCGGTGGCCAGCAGCACGCTGCGCACCACCCCCGGCAGGTTGATCCGCTGCGGCTTGCCGGCGAGGTTCGCCACCACCAGGTGCTCCCCGCGGCGCATCAGCAGGAACTGGTCGCCGTGGCGTACCTCGACCCGGTCCAGCCGGGGGTCGGACAGGTCGGGCCGGCTCTTGCGCAGCGCGATGAGCCGGCGGTGGAACTCGTACATCTCGCGGTGCTCGGGCTTGTCCAGCTCGGCCCAGTCGAGCCGGGAGCGCAGGAAGGTCTGCGGGTCCTGCGGGTCGGGCACGTCACCCGGCGGCCAGCCGTGCGCGGCGAACTCGCGCCGTCGCCCGGTGGCGACGGCGGTGGCCAGCTCGGGCTCGGGGTGGCTGGTGAAGAACTGCCAGGGGGTGCTGGCCGCCCACTCCTCCCCCATGAACAGCATCGGGGTGAACGGTGCGGTCATCAGCAGCACCGCCCCGACGCGCAGCAGCGCCGGGGAGAGGCTGGCCGAGATCCGGTCGCCGGTGGCCCGGTTGCCGATCTGGTCGTGGTTCTGCAGGTACGCCACGAAGCGGTGCCCCGGGGTCCGCTGCCGGTCCACCGGCCGCCCGTGGCTGCGGCTGCGGAAGCTGGACCAGGTGCCGGCGTGGAAGAACGCGCCGGTCAGCACCTCGGTCAGGCACTCCAGCGAGCCGAAGTCGCCGTAGTAGCCCTGCCGTTCCCCGGTGAGCAGGGTGTGCAGGGCGTGGTGGGCGTCGTCGTTCCACTGGGCGTGCAGGCCGAAGCCACCGGCCTCGCGCGGCGTGATCAGCTTCGGGTCGTTGAGGTCGGACTCGGCGATCAGCGACAACGGCCGGCCCAGGTGCGTCGAGAGCGTCTCCACCTCGGCGGCGACCTGCTCCAGGAAGTGGGTGGCCCGGGAGTCGGGCATGGCGTGCACGGCGTCCAGCCGCAGCCCGTCGACGTGGTAGTCGCGCAGCCACATCAGCACGCTGTCGACGATGTAGCGGCGTACCCCGTCGGAGTGCGGGCCGTCGAGGTTGACGGTCCGGCCCCAGGTGTTGCTCTGCTCGGTGAGGTACGGCGCGAACATCGGCGCGTAGGCCCCGGAGGGCCCGAAATGGTTGTAGACGACGTCGAGGATCACCCCCAGGCCCTTGGCGTGGGCGGCGTCGACCAGCCGTTTCAGCCCGTCAGGGCCGCCGTAGGGCTGGTGCGGGGCGTACCAGCAGACGCCGTCGTAGCCCCAGTTGTACTCGCCGTTGAAGGCGTTCACCGGCAGCAGCTCGATCATGTCGACGCCGAGGCCGACCAGGTGGTCCAGCCGGCCGATCGCCGCGTCGAAGGTGCCCTCGGGGGTGAACGTGCCGACGTGCAGCTCGTACAGCACGCTGCCGGGCAGCTGCCGGCCGGTCCAGCCCTGGTCGGTCCAGCGGTAGGCGGCGTGGTCGTAGAGCCGGCTGGGCCCGTGCACCCCGGCGGGCTGCCAGGCGGAGCGGGGGTCGGGCAGGGCCCGCTCGTCGTCGTCGAGCAGGAACGCGTAGTCGGTGCCCGGCCCGGCGTCGGGGACCTCGACGCGCCACCAGCCGTCCGGGCCGGCGCGCATGTCGTGGTCGGCCACGCCGGGCAGGCGCAGCCGGACCCGGGCGGCCTCGGGCGCCCACACCGTGAACTCGGTCATGCGGCAGCCTCCACGGAGTCGGTGGGAGCCAGCAGGGCGACGGGATAGGTGCTCAGCAGATCATCCAGGAGCAGCTCAGACCCACTGTAGACCCGGCCGGTGAACACGTCGGCAACACTGTTGCCGGAAATCGAGAGGGTGGTCCCCCGCCAGCCGCCGGAGCGGGCCAGCGTCAGCGGGAGGCGGGTGGCGACGGCGATCGCCCCGCCCCGGTCGAAGGAGATCGCGTGCGCACCGGCCCGGCCGTGGGCCGGCACCGGCCGGTAGGTCGTGAACAGCTCCGGGTGCTCGCGGCGCAGCCGCAGCGTCCGGGAGACCACCAGCAGCTTCGCCGCGCCGTCGGCGTCGACCGCCGGTCGCCAGCCGCCGTCGAGCCGGGCCAGCAGGTCGCGGCGTACGGCGAAGTCGACCGGGCGGCGGTTGTCCGGGTCGACCAGGCTGTTCTCCCACAGCTCGGTGCCCTGGTAGGTGTCCGGCACGCCGGGCATGGCGAGCTGCACCAGCTTCTGCCCGAGCGAGTTGGACCAGCCGGCCGGGGTGATCTCCGCGGCGAAGGCGGTGAGTTCGGCGTGCAGCGCCGGGTCGTCGTACATCCGGTCGACCAGGGCGTGCAGGTCGCGCTCGAAGGTGAGGTCCGGGTCGGCCCAGCTGGTGGAGACCGACGCCTCCCGGGCGGCCTTCTCCACGTACGCGTGCAGCCGCTCGCGCTCGACGGGCCAGGCGCCGACGGCGGTCTGCCAGAGCAGGTGGGCGAAGGCCGGGTCGGCCAGCGGCGCGCGGGCCATCCAGTCCTCGACCCGCTCGGCCCAGTGCTCGGGCAGCTCGGACAGGACGGCGAGGCGGGCCCGGACGTCCTCGCCGCGCTTGGTGTCGTGGGTGGAGAGCGTGGTCATGCTCGCCGGCCAGCGCACCTGCCGGGCGGCGGCGAAGCGGTGGAACTCCGCCGGCGACACGCCGAAGTGGGCGGGTGACCCGCCGACCTCGTTGAGCGCGATGAACCGGCTCCACCGGTAGTAGGCGGTGTCCTCCACCCCCTTGGCCATCACGGCGCCGGAGAGCTGCGGGAACCGCTTCGCCAGCTCGTGCTCCGGGTTGCGCAGGTGGGCGGTGACCGCGTCCAGGGTGGCGGCCAGGTCGGGGCGACGGCGACCGGCCTCGGCGCGGGCGGCGGCGAGGTGCCGGGCCCCCTCGGGCGGGTAGCCCCGGTAGACCGGGAAGCAGGCGGCCAGCTCGGCGAGGGACTCCCGGGTGGCCTGCCGGTCCAGTTCCGGGGCGAGGGCGGCCAGCCGGGTCAGCTCGGCGGCGAGCAGCCGGGTGGCGGCGGCCAGCTTGGTCGCGTGGGTCAGGTCCTGCCAGGAGGTGTGGTGGCCGGTCAGCCGGGCGTCCAGGGCGGTGAAGTCGGCCTCGGCGGACGGGTCGACGAAGAGCCCGCAGACCGCCGGGAGGGCGTCGTAGCCGGTGGTGCCCTCGACGGGCCAGTCGGGCAGCTCCTCGCCGTACTCGAGGATCTTCTCCACCACCAGCCAGGCGTCGGGGGCGGCGGCGCGCAGCCGGGCCAGGTAGCCGGCCGGGTCGCGCAGCCCGTCGGGGTGGTCGACCCGGATGCCGTCCAGCTCGCCGGCCGCCGCCCACCGCAGGATCTCCGCGTGGGTGGCGTCGAAGACCGCCGGGTCCTCCACCCGCAGCCCGGCCAGGTCCGAGACGGCGAAGAACCGGCGGTACGTCAGCTCGCTGTCCCCGCGCCGCCAGGAGACCAGCTCGTAGTGCTGCCGGTCGTGCACCTCGCGCGGCCCGCCCTCGCCGGTGCCGTCGGCGATCGGGAAGCGGTGCTCGTGGTAGCGCAGCTCCCCGTCGACGATCTTGAGGTCGTCGAGGGCGTCGGGGGTGTCGGCGAGCACCGGCAGCAGCAGCCGGCCCCGGTCCCAGTCGATGTCGAACCAGTCCGCGTACGCCGAGGATCGGCCCCGGCGCAGCACGTCCCACCAGGCGGGGTTGGCCGCCGGCTGGGCCACCCCGGCGTGGTTGGGCACGATGTCCACGACCAGGCCGAGCCCGGCCGCGCGCAGCGCCCGGACCAGCCGCTGCCGGCCGGCCTCGCCGCCGAGTTCCGGGTTGACCGCCCGGTGGTCGACCACGTCGTAGCCGTGCGCGGAGCCGGGGGTGGCGGCGAGCAGCGGCGCGCTGTAGAGGTGGGTGACGCCGAGGTCGGCGAGGTAGCCGGCCAGGCCGGCCGTGGCGTCCAGGTCGAAGCCGGGCCGCACCTGGACGCGGTAGGTCGACCCGACCCGCGTCGTCGGTGCCGCCGTCGGGTCGGGCCGAGGGGTGTCGGGCATGGTCAGACCGTCCTCTCCAGGACCACCAGGGAGCGGTCCGGTACGCAGATCGCGCCGCCCGCCTCGACCGTCGTGGTCTTCTCCGGTTCCGGTTCCGCGGTGCTGATCACCAACTCCCAGCGCTGCCCGAACTCCTCGCCGGGCAGCGTGAAGTCCAGCGGGGCGTCGTGGGCGTTGAAGCAGAGCAGGAAGGAGCTGTCCTGGTGGCGTTGGCCGTACTGGCCGCGCTCGGGGATGCCGTCGCCGTTGACGAAGAGCGCGACCGAGCGGCCGAAGTCGTTGCCCCAGTCCTCGCCGGTCATCTCCCGGCCGTCCGGGGTGTACCAGGCCAGGTCGGGCAGGCCGGAGCCGGCGGCCCGGCCGCCGACCGGCAGGCCGGTGAAGAACCGGCGGCGGCGGAACACCTGATGCCGGGCCCGGAAGTCGGTGAGCCGCTGCACGAAGGCCAGCAGCTCGTCGTCGGCCCGCTCCCAGTCGATCCAGGCCAGTTCGCTGTCCTGGCAGTAGGCGTTGTTGTTGCCGCGCTGGGTGCGGCCCAGCTCGTCGCCGTGGCCGATCATCGGCACGCCCTGGGAGAGGACCAGGGTGGCGAGGAAGTTGCGCCGCTGCCGGGCGCGCAGGGCCAGCACGGCCGGGTCGTCGGTCTCGCCCTCCACGCCGCAGTTCCACGACCGGTTGTGGCTCTCGCCGTCGCGGTTGGACTCGCCGTTGGCCTCGTTGTGCTTGTCGTTGTAGGAGACCAGGTCGTTGAGGGTGAACCCGTCGTGGCAGGTGACGAAGTTGATGCTGTGGAAGGGGCGCCGCCCGTCGTCCTGGTAGAGATCGGCGGAGCCGGAGATGCGGGAGGCGAACTCGGCCAGCGTGGCCGGCTCGCCGCGCCAGAAGTCCCGCACGGTGTCGCGGTACTTGCCGTTCCACTCGGTCCACTGCGGCGGGAAGTTGCCGACCTGGTAGCCGCCGGGGCCGACGTCCCACGGCTCGGCGATCAGCTTGACCTGGCTGACCACCGGGTCCTGCTGGACCACCTCGAAGAAGGTGGAGAGGCGGTCGACCTCGTAGAACTCGCGGGCCAGGGTGGCGGCCAGGTCGAAGCGGAAGCCGTCGACGTGCATCTCGGTGACCCAGTAGCGCAGCGAGTCCATGATCAGCTGGAGCGAGTGCGGGCTGCGTACGTTGAGGCTGTTGCCGGTGCCGGTGTAGTCGACGAAGTACCGGCGGTCCTCCTCGCTGAGGCGGTAGTAGCTGGCGTTGTCGACGCCCTTGAAGCTCAGCGTCGGGCCCAGGTGGTTGCCCTCGGCGGTGTGGTTGTAGACCACGTCGAGGATCACCTCGATGCCGGCGGCGTGCAGCGCCTTGACCATGCCCCGGAACTCCTGCACCTGCTGCCCGAGCCGGCCGAGCGCCGAGTAGCCGTGGTGCGGGGCGAAGAAGCCGATGGTGTTGTAGCCCCAGTAGTTGCGCAGCCCCAGGTCGGTCAGGCGGTGGTCGTGCACGAACTCGTGCACCGGCATCAGCTCGACGGCGGTGATCCCGAGCCGCTTGAAGTAGTCGATCATGACGGGCGAGGCGATGGCCGCGTACGTGCCGCGCAGCTCGTCCGGGATCCCGGGGTGGCGCATGGTCAGCCCGCGCACGTGCGCCTCGTAGATCACCGAGTGGTGGTACGGGGTGCGCGGCGGCCGGTCGTTGCCCCAGTCGAAGTACGGGTTCACCACCACCGACTTGGGCATGAACGGCGCCGAGTCGGTGGTGGACATCCGGTCCGGGTCGCCCAGCTCGTAGTCGTAGACCGCCGGGTCCCAGGTGACCTCGCCGTCCACGGCCTTGGCGTACGGGTCGAGCAGCAGCTTGTGCGGGTTGCAGCGCGCCCCATTCGCCGGGTCGTACGGCCCGTGCACCCGGTAGCCGTACCGCTGCCCCGGCTCGACGCCGGGCAGGTACGCGTGCCAGACGTAGGCGTCCACCTCGCGCAGCTCGACCCGCCGCTCGGCACCGGTGTCCCACTCGTCGAAGAGGCAGAGTTCGATCTTCTCGGCGACCTCGGAGAAGATCGCGAAGTTGGTGCCCATTCCGTCGTAGGTGGCCCCGAGGGGATAGCGCTCGCCCGGCCAGACCTGCATGTCGCTCCTTCGGCACATGATCGTGAGCGCACCGTGCGGGCGGGCCGCCGGTGCGCACGCCGCTAATGCCCCACATCCCCGCCGGCCAATCCACCCGATCGGCGGGTATCCGATATCCACCCACCTGATGCCGAGACAGACCTTTGGGTGTCCTCCGTCACGATAGGCCTCTTCGAGATGCGCCGGACCGCGTCATGGCCTTTCCTTGATGCGGACGCGCCCGCGCGGGTGCCTCCGCTCGGCCCTCGGCCACCCCACCACCTCCTTTCCGCCGCCACCGTTGCCGGCGCGACCCTCCATGCATGGACGGAGATTGATGTGACCACCCCGCGGGTCGGCGAGCAGCTCGTGACCGCACCGGACCGGACCTGCCGGCCCACCCCCACCTCGCGCCCGCAGGTCCCGCAGCAGGGCACCGGCACCGGGGTGGCCCCCCGTACCCGCCGCATCCTGATGCTCTCCTGGGAGTACCCGCCCGTGCTGGTCGGGGGCCTGGGCCGGCACGTGCACGCGCTGTCGGTGGCGCTGGCCGCCGCCGGGCACGAGGTCACCGTCGTCACCCGGCACGCCGAGGGCGCACCCCTGGAGGAGTACGCCGACGGCGTGCGCGTGCTGCGCGCCGCCGAGGACCCGGTCACCTTCCCCCTGGCCACCGGCTCCCTGCTGGCCTGGACCATGGCCTTCAACCACACCCTGACCCGCGCCGCCCTGCGCGCCGCCGAGTCCGGCGCCTACGACGTCATCCACGCCCACGACTGGCTCGTCGCGCACACCGCGATCACCCTCGCCGAGCACCTCGACCTGCCCCTGGTCACCACCATCCACGCCACCGAGGCCGGGCGGCACCAGGGCTGGCTGCCGGAGGAGATGAACCGCACCATCCACGGCGTCGAGCACTGGCTGGCCGGCGAGTCCGGCCGGGTGATCGTCTGCTCCGGGTACATGCGCGACGAGGTGGGCGCGCTGTTCGGGGTGCCCGCCGGCCGGGTGGACGTGGTGCCCAACGGCGTCGAGCCGCACCGCTGGCAGGTGCCGGTGGCCGCCGTGGCCTCGGCCCGGGCCCGGTTCGCCGCGGACGGCCCGCTGGTCACCTTCGCCGGTCGGCTGGTCTACGAGAAGGGCGTGCAGCACCTGCTCGCCGGGCTGCCCCGGCTGCGCGAGCGGCACCCCGGGCTGCGGGCCGTGATCGTCGGCGACGGCCCGTACAAGGCCGCGCTGGAGGCCGAGGTGCACCGGCTCGGGCTGGGCGCGACCGTCAGCATGCCGGGCTTCCTCGGCGGCACCGACCTGCCGGCCGTGATGGCCGCCTCGGACTGCTTCGCCGTGCCGAGCATCTACGAGCCGTTCGGCATGGTGGCCCTGGAGGGCGCCGCGGCCGGCGCGCCGCTCGCCGTCGCCCGGACCGGCGGCCTGGCCGAGATCGTGGAGCCGGGCGTCACCGGGATGACCTTCGCCCCGCAGGACCCGGACGGGCTCACCGAGGCCGTCGACGCCCTGCTGTCCGACCGCGAGCGGGCCCGCCTGCTCGCCCGCCGGGCCCGCGCCATGGTCCAGGAGCAGTACGGCTGGACGGCCATCGCCCACCGCACCGCGACGGCGTACGCCACCGCGATCGCCGGCGACGCCGCGTTCACCACCGAGCGCGCCGAGCTGCGGATGACGCTGGGCCGGGCGTCCGCGCCGATCCCGCAGGGAAACCTGCTGGCCGCCGCCGGCCTGCGCTGACCCGTACCCGGGAAGGGCCGTCGACCCCGCCCGGGGCCGGCGGCCCTCGTCGTGCCCCCGGCCACGATCGCCGAGCACGGCGAAGGCCGCCGACCCGCAGGGGTCGGCGGCCTTCGGTGGTGCGGGTGGGTCAGCGCTCGGCGATCGCGGTGAAGTCCCGCTCGGGAGCACCGGTGTAGATCTGCCGCGGACGGCCGATCTTGGTCTCCGGGTCGTTGAGCATCTCGCGCCACTGGGCGATCCAGCCGGGGAGCCGGCCCAGCGCGAAGAGCACCGTGAACATCTTCGTCGGGAAGCCCATGGCCTTGTAGATCAGGCCGGTGTAGAAGTCCACGTTCGGGTAGAGCCTGCGGGAGACGAAGAAGTCGTCGGCGAGGGCGATCTCCTCCAGCTCCATCGCGATGTCCAGCATCGGGTCCGGCTTGGCCATCCGGCCCAGCACGTCCTGGGCGGCCTTCTTCACGATGGCGGCGCGCGGGTCGTAGTTCTTGTAGACCCGGTGACCGAAGCCCATCAGCTTCACGCCGTCCTGCTTGTCCTTCACCTTGCGGACGAAGGAGCGGACGTCACCGCCGTCGGCCTTGATCTTCTCCAGCATCTCCAGCACGGCCTGGTTGGCGCCGCCGTGCAGCGGACCGAACAGGGCGTTCACGCCGGCCGAGACCGAGGCGAAGAGGTTGGCGTTGCTGGAGCCGACCAGCCGCACCGTGGAGGTCGAGCAGTTCTGCTCGTGGTCGGCGTGCAGCACGAAGAGCATGTCCAGCACCTTCGACATCACCGGGTCGACCTCGTACGGCTCCGCCGGCACGCCGAAGGTCATCCGCAGGAAGTTGTCGACGTAGCCCAGCGAGTTGTCCGGGTACAGCAGCGGCTGCCCGATGGACTTCTTGTAGGCGTACGAGGCGATGGTGGGGACCTTCGCCATCAGCCGGATCGTGGACATCTCGACGTGCTCGGCGTCGAACGGGTCCAGGCTGTCCTGGTAGAAGGTCGAGATGGCGCTGACGGCCGAGGAGAGCACCGCCATCGGGTGCGCGTCGCGCGGGAAGCCGTCGAAGAACCGACGCATCTCCTCGTGCAGCAGCGAGTGCCGACGGATCCGGTCGCTGAACTCGGTGAGCTGCTGCTGGGTGGGCAGCTCGCCGTAGATCAGCAAGTAGGAGACCTCCAGGAAGGAGGACTTCTCGGCCAGCTGCTCGATCGGGTAGCCGCGGTACCGCAGGATGCCGGCGTCGCCGTCGATGTAGGTGATCGCGGACGAGCAGGACGCGGTGTTGACGAACCCGGGATCGTAGGTGGTCATCCCGGTTTCCTTCAGCAGCTTGCTCACCCCGATGCCCGCGGGGCCTTCGACCGCGTCGTGCACCGGCATCGAAAGCTGCCCACCGGGGTGATCGAGCTTGACTTCCGTCATGTGGTTCCTCGCTTTAGCCGGCGAATCTTCGTTGAATTGCCTTCGCTTTTACCGTAATCACGCTCCCCGGGATACCGCCCGCCGTGGTTCGGTGGTGAGGTATGCGTCACCCGATTCCCGGCCCGTCGGCTGGGAAACCCTGGTGAGCGGGGGCGGCCCCGACGATGACGGACATCGGGGACGAAGGGTTCTACGACAGGTTCAGCCGGCGCAGGGCGCCGTCGGAGCCGACCCGGTAGAGGTCGAGCCGGTTGGCCCCGGCGCGGAACAGGTGGTCGTCCGGAAGGAGAGCGGCGAAGCGCCGGCCCCCCTGGTCCGGAGGCACCACCGGGACGACCGCACCGACGCGGCCGTTGACCGCCACCGCCAGCAGGGTGCCGTCGGGCACCGCCCGGGGCACGGTCCCCCAGACCAGCGCCGGCAGCTCCCCGGCGGCCGGGTCGACGCGCTCGAACGCCGCCCGGTTCGCCACGGTGGCCGTCCCGCCGACCGGCCGGTCGCCGACCTCGGTGCCGACCAGCGGGTGCGGCGCAGGGTCCGGCGGACGGCCGGGCACCCCGCCACGCAGCGTCAGCGGCTGCCCCGGCCGGTCGTAGAAGCGCTTCTCCGCGCCCGCCCGCGGGGCCTGCCGGGCGGAGCGCCCGTCGACCTGCCAGGGAATCCTGACGTGCACCGCGTCGGCGATGGTGGGCAGCAGGTCGACGTGCTCCCAGTTGCGGTCGTCGACCCGGCCGGCGCGCTGCCCGGGGGCACGGACGAACATCGGCACCCAGGCCACCTCGCCGGCCGCGTTGTCGATCGCGTCCAGGCCCCGGCCCTGCCAGTCCCGGGTGAAGCTCACCCCGTGGTCGGCGGTGAGCAGGATCAGCGCCTTGTCCCACAGGCCGGTGGCGCGCAGGGTACGCAGGGTCTCGCCGACCAGCCGGTCGGTGTAGCGCAGCTGGGCCAGGTGCCGGGCGCGGGCCAGCTCGACCCAACCGGCACCGTCGTTGGGCAGGTCGTCCGGGGCGGCGTAGCGCGCCCCCGAGGGCAGAAAGGCCCAGGGCGCGTGCGGCATCAGCAGGTGCAGGAAGTGCAGGGTCGGCCGGGCCGACGGGCGCAGGCCGGCCAGGAAGCTGGTGAACCGGGCCGGCTGGTTGTCGTCCAGGTTGTCGAAGCGGAACCTCGGGTCGGCCGGGACCGGCTCGGCGGCGTCGAGGCCGGCCTCGGCGCGGGTCCGCTCCCGGTACGACTCCTCCGGGTCGATCCGGCTGTCCACCGGCGCGGCGACCTGCCGCAGCAGCTTGCCGCTCTCCCGGACCAGCACGCCGAGCCCCTGCTCGGGGGTGGCCGGCTGGTCGCAGCGGCTGGGCGGGCAGAGCCGGGTGATGCTCTCCTGGGCCCGGACGTCGTACAGGCCGCCGAGGGCGGTGAAGAGGTTGTCCGGGTACTGCGAGTAGTGCGGGGCGAAGGGCTGGGCCGGGTAGCGGCCGGTGAGCATCGCCGGCAGCGCGTACGGCGTCCAGCCGCTGACCCCGGTGGCGTTGCGGTACCAGGTGGACCCGGCGGCCAGCTCGGCGAAGTGCGGGTAGGCGGTGCCGTCGATCTTCCCGTCCGGGCCGAGCAGCGAGACCAGCGGCAGCTCGTCGAGGACGATCATGACCACCGGTGGATGCTCCCCCGGCCCGACGACGCCCGCCGCACCGCCGTGCCCGCGGGGCAGCACCACCGCAGAGGCGGGCGAGGCGAAGAGGAAGAGCGCGACGAAGACGGGCGGCCCGATCGCGGCGACCCGCAGCACCCGGCCCGGCCCGCGCCAGCGCGCGTGCGCCGCCGCCCCGGCGGCGCCGAGCAGCACGGCGACGAGCACCAGCGGTACGCCCCGCAGCGGGGTGCCGTGCCGGCCCACCTGCACCGCCAAGGCGGCCAGCAGCAGCCCGACGGTCCCGGTGTGCGCCGCCCGCCGCACCCGCGGACCGGCCAGCCCGGTGGCCAGCCCGAGCAGCGCGACGGCGAGCGTGGGCAGCACCGCGATCAGGGCCACCAGCAGCAGCACCTCGCGCGGGGCGGCGCGGTGGAACAGGAAGAAGTCGGGGCTGCGTCCGAGCACGTCGAGCAGCGGCTGGGTGACCACCAGGCCGAGCAGGGCGGTCACCTCGAGCAGCCGGCCCAGCTCGGCGCGCCGCCCGTCGCCGGCCGGTGGGGACGTCGGTGGCCCGCCGGGATCGCGCCGTCCGATCGGCGGCGCGAGGACCGGATCAGCCACCCACGACCGCCTGGTAGAGGGTGCGGGTGCCGCAGGGCAGTTCCTGCTGCCGCTCGATGCGGCAGCGCGCGGCCAGCAGCCGCGCGAACTCGTCGCGCCGGTAGTCGGGGAAGAGCCCGTCCGGCTTGTTGGCGAGCAGCCGGCGGGCCATCGGGTCCTCGGGGTGGACGAACTCCGCCACCAGCCGGCCGCCCGGCCGGGCGTACGCGACGAGCTGGTCGAGCAGATCGCCCAGCGGCACGTTGCGGCCGAGGGCCAGGTGGTGCACGACGGCCAGGGCGAGCACCACGTCGGCGCGGGCGCGCCGGGCGAAAGCGGCCCGCTCCACGCCGCGCCAGCCGCCCCCGGGCGAAGGGTCGGCCAGGTCCATCACCAGGGGCAGGATCCGGCGTTCACCCTCGGCCCGCAGGGCCCGGTAGAGGGCGTCCACCACGGCCGGGTCCTGCTCCACCGCGACCACCTGCGCGGCGTGCCGGGCGGCGATCCGGGCGTACCGGCCGTCGTTGGCGCCGAGGTCGAGCACGAGCCGCGGGGTACCGGCGGTCCGCACCGCGGCCTCGACGAAGCGCTCCTTCTCCTCCCGGTCGCGCGGGGTGTAGCTGCAGGTGCGCTGGTAGTCCACCCAGTGGCTGCCCTCGTCGCGGCGGTCCAGCCGACGGATCAGCCGGTCGATTCCGCGTACGGTCGCCAGCGCCAGGTCCCGGGAGTAGCCGGCCGCCCGCAGCTGCGCCCGGACCTCGGTGGTGCTGGCGCGGGCGTTGCGGCCCTGCATCGCCCCGTGCAGGTGTACGTGGGTCGGCACGCCGGGCAGCAGCCGGCGGGTGCCGCGGAACAGCCGGCGCATCGCATCCGGCTCGATGCCGTCGACCCGGGCCCGCAGCCAGGGCTGGAAGTCTAGGCCGAGGTGGGCCTGGAGCAGCAGCGGGTAGAGCAGGGTCTGGCAGAACTGCCGGTAGCCGGCCCACGGCTCCCCCTCGGCGAGCGGCGCGAAGGAGCCCACGTCGATGAAGACCGGGGCGGCGCCGCGCCACTGGAGGTTGTAGGCCGATCCGTCCTTGGTGGTGAACCCGGCCGACAGCGCCCGGCGCAGGATCTCCAGGTGCAGCAGCGCCGCGTCGCGCAGCATCGCGAACGACCACTCGTACGGGTGGGAGACGAACGGGATCCGCTCGTGGCGCAGCACCGCCGTCCAGCCGGGCAGCCGGGCCGGGTCGACCTGCTCCGTGCCGCAGACCTTGCCCTCGGCGAGCAGTTCGGCGAAGAAGGCGCTGCCGGACAGGGCCCGCCAGTCGCGGGCCCCCTCGGGGCCGAGGCCACGCAGCACCTCGTCGCCGGCGTGGAAGACCCGGTTGGCCGGGTCGCGGAAGGAGCCGGGCTCGACCCGGATCCCGGTGTCGGGGGCCGCCATCGGGGTCCGATCCCGCTCAGCCGCGGTCGGTGGGCTGCCGGCGGAACCGGTCGACCAACCGGCGCCAGTAGAGCTTCGCGGCGACGGCCGCTCCCGCGACCCCGCCGACCACCGCCTGCACGATCAGGCTGCCGGACCCCGCGTCCAGGTAGGCCAGGTGAATCACCGACCGCTCCCTTCCCTCGCCGTCGTGTGGGCCGGCACTGCAGGCACGCCGAGATGCGGCTTTTATGCCGTTAAGGCCGGACTTGTTCCCTGGTCACGGTACGCCGCCGGAGGCGGCCGTGCGGGCCACACCGGGCACTGCGACCTGTCCGTTCCGTTCAAGACCACGACGCCGCTGCGGGCCTAGCGTGTCGCCATGGCACTTCACCTGGATCTGGTCGGCATGGCCGTCGCCGACATGGCCCGCAGTCTCGACTTCTACCGGCGGCTGGGACTGGCGATCCCGCCCGAGGCCGACGCCGAGGACCACGTGGAGGTCACCCTCCCCGGGGGCCTGCGGCTGGCCTGGGACGCGGTGACGATGGTCCGCACCTTCCACCCGGGATGGACGCCGCCGACCGGCAGCCCCCGGGTCAACCTCGCCTTCCGCTGCGCCGGCCCGGCCGAGGTGGACCGCTACTGGGCGGAGCTGACCGGCGCCGGCTTCCACGGCGAACTGCCGCCCTGGGACGCCTTCTGGGGCCAGCGGTACGCCGTGCTGCACGACCCGGACGGCAACGGCGTCGACTTGTACGCCCCGCTGGCCGGTTGACTCGCCGCCGGGTCAGCTCCGCAGCAGGGTCGCCGGGGGCACGCCGGCCAGCTCGCGTACGTCGCGGGTGAGGTGCGCCTGGTCGGCGTACCCGCTGCGGACGGCCACCTCGGCCAGCCCGGCGCCGGTGCGGGCGAGCGCCAGGGCCCGGCGCATCCGCAGGATGCGGGCGAGGGTCTTCGGGCCGTACCCGAAGAGGGCCCGGCTGCGGCGGTGCAGGGCGCGCGGGCCGAGGCCGACCTCGGCGGCGGTCGCGGTGACGGTGGCGCCCGCCGCGAGCCGGGCGGCGACCCGTGCGCCGAGCGGGTCGGGACCGCCGGCGGTGGCCAGCCGTTCGGCGGCGACCGCCTCCAGCGCGGCGGCGGTCGGCCGGTCCCCGAGCCGCTCGGCGATCCCGGTGGCCGCGCGACCCCAGAGCGCGTCCAGCGGCACCCGCCGGTCCCGCAGCTCGTCGGCGGGAACACCGAAGACGGCCGGGCCGGTGCCGGGCGGCAGCCGCACTCCCAGCCACCGCTCCCCCGGTGTGCCGACGCTCAGGTGCGCGGTGCGGTCCGGCCCCGCCACCAGCAGGCCCGATCGGCTGGACCAGAGCAGGTCGAGGCAGCCGTCCGGCAGCACCCGGGCGGCCGTGCCCTCGCTGACGGCGGACCACAGCACAGCGCCGGGCAGGCCGGCCGGACGTTCGCGGTACATCACCCCCCACCCTGCCAGGTCGGGCTAGCCTGCGCGGATGCGGTGGACGGTGCTGGACGCGGCGCTGGACTCCTCCGGCCGGAGCCGGGGCGAGGAGCGCGGCCCACGCGCGCTGCGGGCCGCCGGCCTGCTGGCCGCGCTGGACGCCGACGACGGCGGGGTCCTCGACGCCCGGATCGACGACGCCGCGCGGGACCCGGCTACCGGGCTGATCGGCGCGGAGCAGGTCCGCCGGGCCGCCCGGGCGATCGCCTCCGGGGTGGCGGCGGTCCGCGCCGCCGGACGCCGGCCGCTGGTCCTCGGCGGCGACTGCACCCTCCTGCTCGGCGTGTTCCTGGCCCTGCCGCCCGGCAGCGGCCTGTGGTTCCTGGACGGTCACCCGGACTTCTCCGACGGATTCGGCTCGGCGACCGGAGAGGGCGCGGACATGGAGCTGTCCCTGCTCACCGGCCACGGCCCGGACCTCTTCGACCGGGTGGCGCCGCTGGTGGCGCCGGAGCTGGTCCGGCTGGTCGGCCACCGCCCGCCCGGTGACGAGGAGGCCCGCCGGGAGGCCGAGCGGGTGGACCCGCGGATCCCGCAGGTCCCGGCGGTGGAGCTGCGGCGGCGGGGCGCCGGCCGGGTCGGCCGTGAGCTGGCCGCGGAGGGCACCGGACCGGCCTGGCTGCACCTGGACGTCGACGTGCTCGACCCGGCGGTGCTGCCGGCGGTGACCTATCCCGAACCGGGCGGCCTCGACTGGGCCGAGCTGCTCACGCTGATCGGGCCGCTGGCCCGGTCCGGACGCCTGCTCGGGGCGAGCGTCGCCGACCTCGACGCCGACGCGGACCCCGACGGGCGGTACGCGCGCCGCCTCGTCGAGGTCCTCGCCGCCGCCCTCACCCACTGACCTCCGGCCGGCGATGGTGCATGGCCAGGCGGAGCAGCAGGAAGCGCAGGGCGGTCGCGGCCAGGTTGGCGGCGACCAGCACCGCCAGCTCCACCGGGCGGGAGGGGGCGGTGATCGCGTGCAGGGCCGCCAGGGACCCGCTGGTCAGGGCCAGGCCGAGGCCGAAGGCCAGCAGCCCCTGCAGGTGGTGCCGGCCGGCGTGCCGGCGCCCGGTGATGCCGAAGGTGAGCCGCCGGTTCGCCGCGGTGTTGGCCACCGCCGTCACCAGCAGCGCCAGCAGGTTGGCCCACTGCGCGCCGAGCATCCCCCGGGTCGCCACGAACAGCAGCAGGTACGCCAGCGTGCTGGCCACCCCGACGGCGGCGAACCGGGCCAGCTGCCGGGGCAGGCCGACCGGCACCCGGGCCGGCGGGGCGCTCAACGGCGCCCGGCCGAGCTGCGCACGCAGCTGCCGCACCGGCAACGCCCCGGTCAGCAACGCCCGGCCCAGCCGGCCGATGCCGCGCAGGTCGGCCAGGGCGGTGGCGACGATGTCCACCCGGCTGTCCGGGTCGTCCACCCAGTCCACCGGCACCTCGTGGATGCGCAGCCCGGCCCGCTGGGCCAGCACCAGCAGTTCGGTGTCGAAGAACCAGCCGGTGTCCTGCACCAGCGGCAGCAGCTCCCGCGCCACGTCGGCGCGGATCGCCTTGAAGCCGCACTGCGCGTCCGAGAACCGGGCCGCGAGGGTCCCCCGCAGCAGCAGGTTGTACGCCCGGGAGATCACCTCCCGCTTGGCGCCCCGCACCACCCGGGAGGTGCGCGCCAGCCGGGTGCCGATGGCCAGGTCGGAGTGGCCGGAGATGAGCGGCGCGACCAGCGGCAGCAGCGCCGCCAGGTCGGTGGAGAGGTCCACGTCCAGGTAGGCCAGCACCGGGGCGTCCGACGCCGACCAGCTGTCCCGCAGCGCCCGGCCGCGGCCCTTGGCCGCCAGGTGCCGCACCTCGACGCCGGGCAGCTCCGCGGCGAGCGCCTCGGCGACCTCGAGGGTCGCGTCGACGCTGGCGTTGTCCGCCACGGTGATCCGGAACGGGTACGGGAAGTGCGCGCTCAGGTGCGCGTGCAGCCGCCGCACGCAGGGGCCCAGGTCGGCCTCCTCGTTGTGCACGGGGACCACCACGTTCAGCACCGCGGCCGGCACCGCGACCCGGGTATCGACGGCCGGCCGGTGGCCGGTGGCGTGCGTCATCCTCGTCCCCGCTTCCCGCTGGTCAGGTCGTAGACGGCGACCCCGTCCACGGTCTTCGACGCGAAGGTCCCGGCGACCCAGGCGGTGATCTCCTGCGAGGCCGAGCTGCCGCCGTTGGCCCGGAACCCGCCGCCCCCGACGAACCAGTGGATCCGGCCGTCGGCGACGTACGCCTGGAACTGCGCCAGCGTCGGGGACGGGTCGCTGCCGTTGAAGCCGCCGACCGCCATCACCGGCTTCCCGGTGGCGAGCTGGTAGCCGGAGGCGTTGTTCGAGCCGACGGTGGCCGCCACCCAGGTGTAGTTGTCGGCGTCGCTCTCCAGCAGCGCCCGCAGTTCGGCGCTCGGCTCGCGGGCGTCGAGCAGCCCGCCCATCGCGCCGCCCCGGCCGGTGCCACCCGCGCTCTGCCCCGGCAAAGCGCCCCGAAAGCCGGGGAACGGTCCGTTCTGCCCGCCGGGGAGCTGACCACCACCGGGTAGCTGGCCGCCCGGGAAGCCCGGCACCTGGCCGTTCTGTCCGCCGGGGAGGCCGGGCAGGCCGGGGAACTCGGCGCCGCCCGGCATCCGGCCGCCCGGGAAGCCACCCCGTCCGGGACCGAACCCGCCCGGCACCGCCGGGCCGGCGCTCGGGATCGCGCCGGTGTGCGGGGTGGCCGCCGTGTGCAGGGCGTACGCGGCCGGTCCGGCGAGCGCGGTGACCGCGCCGAGGGCGAGCGTCACCGGTACGACCCGCCGGGGCAGCCGGTCCGCCAGCATCATCAGCGCCGCCGCGGCGAGGCCGCCGACCAGCACCACGGTACGGAGCCAGGGATACCAGTCCGGGCTGCGACCCAGCAGCCGCCACGACCACCAGGCGGTCACGCCGAGGGTCGCCGCCAGCGCCGCGGTGGCCAGCAGCCTCCGGTGGCCCGCCCACCGACCGGACGCCGCCACGGCACCCGTGTCGTGCGCCGCGATCGACTCGGGCCCGGCGCTGCGCTGCCGCCAGAGTTCTACGACGCCGATGCCGACCAGGGCGCCGACCGCCGGGGCCAGGGCGACGGTGTAGTACGCGTGGAAGATTCCGGACATGAAGCTGAAGATCAACCCGGTCACCAGCAGCCACCCGCCCCACAGCAGCAGACCGGCCCGACGCCGGTCGGTGCGGGCCGCCCGGCCGGCCAGCACCAGCCCGGCCACCAGCAGGATCAGCGCGGCCGGCAGCAGCCAGGAGATCTGGCCGCCGACCTCGGTGTCGAACATCCGCAGCCAGCCGGTCCGGCCGGAGAACGGGCCACCGCCCCGGCCGCCGACGCTGCCCTCCTCGTTGCCGGTGAGCCGTCCCAGGCCGTTGTAGCCCAGGGTCAGCTCCAGGATGCTGTTGCCCTGCGAGCCGCCGACGTAGGGGCGGGACCGGGCCGGGACCAGCTCAACGACGGCCACCCACCACCCGGCGGCGACGGCCAGGGCCAGCCCGGCCAGCAGCAGCTGCCGGATCCGCCGCCCCAGCCCGGTCGGCGCGGCCACCAGGTAGACCCCGGCGAAGACCGGGACCACCAGGAACGCCTGGAGCATCTTGGTCAGGAAGCCGAAGCCGACCAGCGCGCCGGCCAGGACGATCCACCGAGTGCCGGCCGTCTCCACCGCCCGCACCGTGGCGTACGCGCCGAGCACCAGCAGCAGGACCAGCAGCGCGTCGGGGTTGTTGAACCGGAACATCAGGGTGGCCACCGGAGTGAGCGCGAGGACCGCGCCCGCGACCAGGCCGGCCGCCGGGCCGTACCAGCGCCGGACGGTGGCGTACAGCGCGCCGACCGTGGCGACGCCGAGCAGCGCCTGCGGCACCAGGATCGACCAGCTGCTCAGCCCGAAGAGCCGTACCGAGAGCGCCATCAGCCAGAGCGACGCCGGGGTCTTGTCCACCGTGATCGAGTTGGCCGCGTCGGAGGAGCCGTAGAAGAACGCCTTCCAGCTCTCCGAGCCGGCCTGCACGGCCGCCGAGTAGAAGGAGTTCGCCCAGCCGGAGGCGCCCAGGCCCCACAGGTAGAGCACCCCGGTGGCGAGCAGCAGCACGGCCAGGGCCGGTCGCGCCCAGCTCGGGTCCCGGCCCGGCGGCGGCGCTTCCGCCGCCACGGGTAGGAGGTCCGGCGCGGGTGCCGCCGGCGCGGTCAGCAGGCTCTCGGTTCTGTCCATGCGGCCAGCCTGGCGACGCCGGTTGGACCGCCCCCGTGACCGGGCTATGCGTCGGCTGTGGAACCGGGCAGCAGGACCCGGAAGACGGTACGGCCCGGCCGGCTCTGCACCTCGACGGTGCCGTGGTGCGCCTCCACCACCGCCGCCACGATCGCCAGGCCGAGGCCGGTGCTGCCGTGCTCGCGGGAGCGGGAGCTGTCGCCCCGGGCGAAGCGTTCGAAGACCTCGCCCTGCAACTCGGGCGCAATGCCCGGCCCGTCGTCGGCGACGCTGATCTCCACGCCCTGCGGGGCGCGGGCCAGCCGGGTGGTCACCGTGGTGCCGGGCGGGGTGTGCACCCGGGCGTTGGCCAGCAGGTTCGCCACCACCTGGTGCAGCCGGACGGCGTCGCCCGGCACGTCGAGCACCTCGTCGGGCAGGTCGAGCTGCCAGCGGTGCTCCGGACCGGCGACGTGCGCGTCGCTGACCGCGTCGACGACCAGCGCGCTCAGGTCGACCGGCTCGGCCACCAGCGGCCGGCCGGAGTCCAGCCGGGCCAGCAGCAGCAGGTCGTCGACGAGGCCGGTCATCCGGGTGCTGGCCGATTCCACCCGGCGCAGCGCGTGCGCGACGTCCGGCGGCACCCGGTCCCGGCCGCGCCGGGCCACCTCGGCGTAGCCGCGGATCGCGGCCAGCGGCGTACGCAGCTCGTGGCTGGCGTCGGCGACGAACTGGCGTACCCGGGTCTCGCTGGCCTGCCGCGCGGCCAGCGCGGCGGCGACGTGCCCCAGCATCCGGTTCAGCGCCGCCCCCACCTGCCCGACCTCGGTACGCGGGTCGGTGTCCCCCTCGGGCACCCGCACCGACAACGCCACCTCGCCACGGTCCAGCGGCAGCTCGGCGACCCGGGCGGCGGTGGCGGCGACCCGGTTCAGCGGGCGCAGCGTGGCCCGCACGATCAGCGCGCCCAGGGCCCCGGCGACCAGCAGTCCGGCGGCGGCGACGCCCGCCTGGGCGGCGATCATCCACCAGACGGTCTCCTGCACCCTGGCCAGCGGGATCGCGAAGACCAGTGCGTCGCCGTCGGGCACCTGCCGGGCCGCCGCCCGGTATTCGCCCCGGTCGCCGAGGTCGACGGTGCGTGGCTGCCCGTCGCGGGCGAGCCGGACCAGCGGAGCCACCTCGGCGGCGGTGAGGACCTCGGTGGGGCCGGAGGTGGTGCGGATGCGGGCCGAGGTGTCCCCGGTCGCCGCGACCCGCACGCCGATCGAGCCGGGCGGGAAGCCGGGCGGCGGTTCCGGCTGGGGCTGCCAGCCACGCGGGTCCGACCGCGGCCAGGCGCTGGGCTCCCGAGCCCAGGGCAGGCGTCCGTCGGGGCGGCGGCCGTCCATCGCGAGCTGGTTGTCCACCTGGACCACGAGGAAGTGCCGCAGCGCGACCGTGGTCAGCCCGCCGATGGCGAGGCTGACCAGGGCGAGCAGCGCCACCACGGCGGCGACCAGCCGGGTCCGCAGGGACCGCCCGGCCAGCCACCGGCGCAGCGGGCCGCCCCGGTCACTGCGCCGGCTTGAGGACATAGCCCGCGCCGCGCAGCGTGTGGATCATCGGGGCCCGACCGGCGTCGATCTTCTTCCGCAGGTACGAGATGTAGAGCTCCACGACGTTGGCCTGCCCGCCGAAGTCGTAGTTCCAGACCCGGTCCAGGATCTGCGCCTTGCTCAGCACCCGGCGCGGGTTACGCATCAGGTAGCGCAGCAGCTCGAACTCGGTGGCGGTGAGGGTGATCAGGGTGTCGCCACGGCGGACCTCGTGGCTGTCCTCGTCGAGGCTGAGGTCGCCGACGGTGAGCACCGCGTCCTCGCGGGCGGCCACGGCGAACCCGGAGCGGCGCAGCAGGGCGCGCAGCCGGGCGATCACCTCCTCCAGGCTGAACGGCTTGGTGACGTAGTCGTCGCCGCCGACGGTCAGCCCGGCGATCCGTTCCTCGACGGCGTCCCGGGCGGTCAGGAAGAGCACCGGTACGGTCGGGGTCTGCTCGCGCAGCCGACGCAGCACCTGGAAGCCGTCCAGGTCGGGCAGCATCACGTCGAGGACCACGGCGTCCGGCTGGAACTGCCGGGCGGCGCTGAGCGCGGACATCCCGTTGCCGGCGCTGCGCACCTGCCAGCCCTCGTAGCGCAGGGCCATCGACAGCAGGTCGGTCAGGGTCGGCTCGTCGTCGACCACCAGGACCCGGACCGGCTCGCCGTCGGGGCGACGGAGTTCGATCCGCTGCTGCGCTGCCTGCCCGTCCATCACCATGCCCTCATCGTCGGCGGCCTGCCTGGCGCTGCCCTGTGCGCATCCTGTGCGCCGGCTGTGCCCGCCACGGCGGGTGACCTCGACGGTACCGCCGGTGAGCGGCTACTCGCTCGCCCCGATCGGATAGGTGCGCACGAAGCGCATCGTCCACACCCCGCTGCCGTCAGGCCGGTCCCGCGCGTAGAGGTGGTCCGGGCCGCCGCCGCCCGGCGCCGGGCCGGCGTCCGGGTGCCGCATGATCCAACGCTCCGGCGGCTCGCCCCCGGTCTCGGCGGGCACCTCCCGGACCACGTCGTGGGCCGGCCCGCCGACGAAACGCACGGTCACCGCACCCATCCGTCTCCCCCTCCGTCGTGCCGCCCGCACCGCTGCGCCGGACGCCCCTGGCTGGCAAGCTACCGCACCGGCGGGCGGCCCCGAGCCCGCTCCGGGCCGACCGCCCCCGGGTTTGCCCTGCTGGGAGCGCGGGTACCGGCTCGGGAACGGCGCACCCGGACCGGGACACGCCGCACGACAGGGAACAGGAGCGGGTCGATGAGGACGCTGGCCGGGCGGTACCAGCTCGCACAGCGCATCGGCCTGGGCGGCATGTCCGAGGTGTGGCGGGCGCACGATCTGGTGCTGGACCGCCCGGTCGCGGTGAAGCTGATGTCTCCCGGGCAGCAGGGCGAGCAGACCTCGGTCGAGCGGATCCGGGCCGAGGCGCGCAACGCCGCCCGGCTGGTCCATCCCAATGTGGCCAGCGTGCACGACTTCGGCACCTCGACCACGCTGCCCGGGCGTGAGGCGCCGTACATCGTGATGGAGCTGGCCGAGGGCGAGACGCTGGCGACCCATCTGCGCGCCGGGCCGCTGGACTGGCGGATCGCGGTGCGGGTCTGCGCGGAGGTGGCGGCCGCGCTGGCCGCCGCGCACGCACACGGGATCGTGCACCGCGACGTGAAACCGGCGAACGTCATGCTCACCCCGTCCGGGGTGAAGGTCCTCGACTTCGGCATCGCCACCCCGGCCGGCCAGCCCGACGAGAACCCGGACGGCATGGTGATGGGTACCCCGGCGTACCTGGCCCCGGAGCAGCTCGACCGGCAGCCGGCCACCCCGGCGGCCGACATGTACGCCCTCGGCGTGCTCCTCTACTACTGCCTCACCGGGCGCCTGCCGTACGCCGCCGGGACCACCGCCACCCAGTTGGTGGGCGCCCGCCGGCGGGTGGCGGCGGAGCCGCTGCCCCCGGTCGCGGGGCTGCCGCCGGAGGTGGCCGAGCTGTGCCGCCAGTGCCTCGACGACGACCCGACCCGCCGGCCGACCAGCCTGATGGCCGCGCTGCTGCTGGCCGAGGCGGTGGACGCCCGGGTGTACGTGCCGATGCTGGCGTCGGTGCCCCGGCCCCGCTCCGCGCCGGTCTCCGAGTGGACCGAGCGCGCCGCGACCGAGGCGACCGAGGCGGTCTTCCTCGACGACCGGTCCCGCGCCCGTTCCGGCTGACCGGCGTTTCACCCGTACGAGGCCGGGAACGCGCCGGTGACTGACGGGAGGAACGCGATGCCGGATCCGAGTTCCTGGCCGAACGAGGCCACGGCGACCGCCTCGGGCGGTCATGTACGCACCAACGACGGTGACTGGTCGACGCCCCTGGCGTCCCCGCTCGCGCCGCACTGCACGGGCCTGACGCCGGAGCAGCTGCTGGCCGCCGCGTTCGCGTCCTGCCTGCACCACGCGGCGGTGGAGGCGGCGGGCGAGATCACCGACGAGGCGCACACCGTGCAGGTGACCGCGGAGGCGAAGCTGGGCCGCGACGACGACGGCCGCTACCGGGCCGACGTGCACGCCTCCATCTCGTCGGCGGGGCTGAGCCGCGAGCAGCTGGCCGACCTGGTCGAGTACGCCGACCGGATCTGGCCCTTCTCCAGCAGCGACGCCAGCCGGCACCGGTTGACCGTCGCCCCGGCCGACGGGCGTCGCTGACTCACCAGCGGAAGGCGGCGGTCACCGCCCGGTGGTCGGAGTCGGGTGTGCGCAGCACGTCGGCGGCGGTGGGGGTGAGGCCGCGGTAGAGCACGTGGTCGGGCCGGGTGACCGGCACCGCCGAGGGCCAGGTGAAGCCGAACCCCCGCCCCGCGTCGGCCTGGACGTCGCCGAGCAGGCGGGTCAGCGGGGCGAAGACCCGGTCGGTGGTGGCGGTGTTCAGGTCCCCGAGCACCAGCAGCCGGTCGGCGCGGTCGGACCGGATCACCCGGGCGAGGGTGCGCACGGTCTCGTCCCGGGTGGCGGTGTCTCCGGCCCGGGCCGAGCCGAGGTGCACCACGTAGACCGTCAGGTCCCCGCCGGGGGTGGCGACGACCGCCCGCAGTCCGCGGGTCCAGCCGAGCCCGGTGTCCACCCCGGTGGAGTCCCGGATGGGGTACCGGCTCCACAGCGCGACGGTGGAGATCGAGGCATGGTGCGGGTAGCGCGGGCGCAGGGCGGCGGCGAGCCGGTCGGCGTCGTCGACCTCCTGGAGCCCGATCAGCTCGACGCCGGCCTCGGCGAGCGGGGCCACCGTGGCGGCCGGGTCGGGATTGCCCGCGCGCAGGTTCTGGCTGGCCACCCGGAGGCCGGCCGGACCACCGCCGGCCGCCGGTGGCCACCACGCTCCGGCGTAGAGCAGCGCCCAGACGGCCGCGGGCAGGCCGACGGCCACCAGCGCCCGTCGGGAGCGGCGCAGCAGCGCGGCCAGGGCCAGCACCGGCACCCCGAGGCCCAGCAGCGGGGTGGCGCTGTCGAGCAGGCTGCCGAGGCCGTGCACGTTCGGCACCGCGCGGTGGCCGGCCAGGACGACCGCCAGCAGCACGGAGAGCAGCACCAGGACGAGTCCACGTCGGTCGCGGGGACGGTGCGCGGCACCGCCGACGGGGTCGTCGATCATGCTGTTGGTCACCGTCCGCATCGTACCGAGCCGGCGCGCCGGGCACCCGAACATCGCGGGCACCGGCGGCGACCTGGGCGTCCGCCGCGCGGTGGGCGGGCGGGTCGCCCGTAGGGGCGGTGACCGTTGGCCCGAACGGAGGAGGGCCGCCGACGGCCCGCAGGCGATCGCGACCCGCCGGATTTCTCCGGCTGTTTCCGACATGCGGGATAAAGAGGACTGACGAGGTCGGCACCATTGGTGGCCCGGCGACGGAAATGCCCGGGCGGATCATGGCAAATTGTGGCGCATGCCACCAATGACCTCGGTGGCAAGCGGCCGCCGACTATCTAGCCTCGGCGGGTGCCTCCCCACACCCCCGCTCCGCAGCAGACGCCCGAGACCCCGCCGGTCGCCCGTTCGGCCCATGCCACATCGGACGAACGGAGGGTCGGCCGGCATCGCGCTCCGGAGCCGCCCCGGCGCGGTGCGCGGGCCGCGCTGGCCTCGACCCCCGCTCGGGTGGCCCTCGCCGGGACCGTGACCTGCTGCCTCGGGCTGCTGGCGTTCGCCGGGACGCACGACACCGGCCGGCGCGGGGCGCCGGTCAGCGAGGTGCTGGCCGACCGGGCCGAGGCCGCCGACCGCGCCTCCCGCTCGCTGGACCGCGCCGGCTCGCCCGTCGCCGTCCCCGTCACGCAGATCCCCACGGCCGGCCCGGCTCCGTCGGCCACCCGGCAGCCCCGGCCGAAGCCGAAGAAGCCGGCCAGGCCGGCGCGCCCGCGGCCGGTCGCCGGACTCACCCAGGCACAGATGGACAACGCGAAGGTGATCGTCGACGTCGGAGTCGGGATGAAGGTGCCCCGACGCGGCCTGATCGTCGCCATCGCCACCGCGATGCAGGAGAGCAACCTGTACAACCTGGCCAGCGACGTGCTGCCCGAGTCGTACGACCATCCCCACCAGGGCAGCGGCTCCGACCACGACTCGGTGGGGCTGTTCCAGCAGCGCCCGAGCAGCGGCTGGGGCACCGTGGCCCAGCTGATGCGCCCCGCCTACGCGGCCCGGGCGTTCTACGCCGCGCTGCTCGAGGTACCCGGCTGGCAGGAGCTCAGCGTGACCGCCGCGGCCCAGGCCGTGCAGATCTCGGCGTTCCCCGACGCGTACGCCCCGCACGAGCAGCGGGCCACCACGGTGGTGGCGGCGCTGACCTGAGCCGCCGCGCTCAGGCCACCCGGGTGCCCGGCTCGGGCCGCTGCACCGACACCCCGGTCGCGCCGTCCCGCGTCGCCGGCACCCCACCCGTGGACGCGGCGGCGGTGGGCGTGTCGGCAGGCACCGCCTCCCCGGCCGCCCCGGCCAGGATCTGGTCCACCCGGGCCTCGCGGCGCCGCCGCTCCTGCAGCACCGCCTCGAAGTCGCGGCGGGCCTGCATCGCCTCGGCGTACACCCGCTCGCGGAGCTGCCGGGCCTCCTCGCGCGCGGCGTCCAGCTCGCTGCGCGCCTGGGCCAGGATCTCGGCGGCCTCCCGTTCGACCGCCGAGGCGGCGCGCCGGGCGGCCGCCGCCTCGTCGTCGGTGGGCGTTCCCTGGCGGTCCACCAGACCGCGCAGCAGGGTCGCCTCCTGCCGGATCTGGTCCCACTCCCGTCCCGCGCCGGCCGCGACCTCCGCCCGCGCCGCGAGCCGGGTCAACCGGACTCCCAGCTCATCCAGGCAGGAATCGACCTGCCGCTGGTCGTAGCCGGTCTCAACGACGGAGAACCTCATACTGTCGCCCCCCAGGCAGCTGGTACGTCTTTCCCCGGTTCGATCCTCGCGGGTGCCGGTCGGCGGCGAGGATGTTCGGGAAAAATGTTCAGCAACTGAGCGCGACCCGGAGGCCGGGGCAGCCGGACGGTCAGGAGCGCTTGGGGAGCACGACCACCCGGCCGAAGAACTCGTCGATGCGGCGGACCACGTCGTTGAAGTCGTCCAGGTCGATCGGCTTGGTCACATACGCGTTGGCCTGGAGGGTGTAGCTGCCGACGATGTCGGTGTCCGCGTTCGAGGTGGTGAGCACCACGATCGGGATGGTCCGCAGGTCCTCGTCCTGCTTGACCTCGCCGAGCACCTGCCGGCCGTCCATCCGGGGCATGTTCAGGTCGAGCAGGATCACATCCGGACGGCGGGCCTCGGTGTGCCGCCCCTCCTGGCGGAGGAACTCCATCGCCTCCTGGCCGTCGCTGACCACGTCGATGACCTTCTCGATCTCGGAGTCCTCCAGGGCCTCCTCGATCATCAGCACGTCACCCGGGTCGTCGTCCACGACGAGGATACGGACGGGGTTCGCGGCACCTTGGCCCATGGGGTGTACCTGTCTCATGTCGGGCGATGGGGACCGCACGGTCACCCGCTGGCGGGGAATCTAGCCGATCAGAGGGCGTCCTGTGACGCCGGGTCCGCCATGTCCGGTTGGTACTTCAGGACCTCCGCCAGGCCGGTGACCTGGAGCACCCGGTCGACCCGGCCGGTGGCTCCGGTCAGCCGCAGCCACCCTCCGTGCGCGGCGGCCCGGTTGTCGCCCCGGACGAACGCCGCGATGCCGGTGGAGTCGCAGAAGGTCAGGTCGGTCAGGTCCAGCAGCAGGTGCCGGGCCCCGTCGGCGGCCAACCGGTCGAGCGTGTCGTTGAGCTCACCGGCGGTGCTCATGTCCAGCTCACCGACGAGCCGCAGGCACACCCCGCCACCATCGCGCGGGCTCTGCGTGACGGTGAACATCAACGTCATCCCTCTCGCTCGCACCGCAGGCCGACCCTTGCAGTGGAGCAAGTATACGCAGGGTGCCGGAACGCGGCGGAACGGCCGCGGTCAGGGCCGGGCGGCGCCACGCCCCGGGAGGCCGGCCTCGCCGAGCGCCAGGAACCGGGCCGCGCGGGGGAAGTCACGCAGCTGCTCGTGGTAGTGGCCGAGGGTCAGCCCGACCGCGGCGGCCGGCACCCCGCGGCTGGTCAGGATCTCCACCAGCCACCCGACGAAGTCGGTGAAGAGCGAGCTGTCGTCGACGTACAGCGCCGCCGCCAGGAAGTCGACGATGTACCCGAGGTCGCTGACGGTGGAGTCGAGCTGCGCCGGCGTGTAGTGCCCGACCGACGGCACCCGCTCGCGCAGGTCGGCCAGGGCCGAGTCGATCAGCTCGCCGCGCCGCTTCACCAGGCTGGCGTACTCGTCGTCGGCCAGGTGCGGCAGGTGTGCCGGGGGGACCCGGCGCAGCGCCCGCTCGTCGGCGACCAGGTCGGCGGCGCTCGGCGCGTCCGGCGCCCAGGCCACCCCCAGGGTGCGCGCCCACCGGCCGTCCTCGCCGAAGCCGCGACCGCCCACCACCACCGGTACGTCCGACCGGCGGCACGCCTCGATCATGCGGTGCGCGTGCGGCAGCCGCATCGGCAGCGCGCAGGCCAGGGCGACCGCGTGCGCGTCGTACCGGTGCAGGTACGACACCAGGTGCGCGGCCGGCACGCTCGCCCCGAGGAAGGTCACCTGCCAGCCCCGCAGCCGCAGCACCTCCGCGACCAGCCGGGGCGGCAGGGCGTGCCACTCGCCGTCCATGCAGGCCACCACCACCCGTCCCCGGGTGGGGCGCGGGTCGGCGTACGCCGCGACGGCGGCCACCACCCGCTCGCTGATGTGCGTCGCGGCGTGCTCCTGGGCGACGCTCCACTCGTTGCGCGCCCACCGCTCCCCCACCTCGGACTGCGCGGGCGCGACGAGGTCGAGCAGAACCCGCTCCGCCGGCACGCCGTCCTCGAGCAGCCGGACAGCGACGTCCGTGGCGGCGTACTCGTCCGCCTCCTCCAGCGCCTGGAGGAACTCGTGGTACGCCTGCGCCGGGTCGGCCTCGGTGGTGGTCGGGGCGGTCACGATCGGTTCTCCCTCTCCTCGCCGGGCGGCTCCACCGCGGGTACGGCGTGCAGGTGCCGCGGCGGACGCCCGCCGGGGCCGGTGGCGCGCAGTGCCAGCACCGCGATGTCGTCGTGGTCGCCCTGGGCCAGCCAGTCGCAGGTCACCTGTTCGACCCGCTCCGCGAGCGCCGGCGCGGGCACCCGGTGGCAGTCGGTCACCGCCGTCACCAGCCGCTCCTGGCCGAACTGCTCGTCGCCGCGCCGGCCACCGCGCGCCTCGGTCACCCCGTCGCTGTAGAGCAGGCAGGTTTCGCCCGGGTCGAGTCGCACGGTCACCTCGCCGATGCGCGGGTCCGGCACGACCCCGATCAGCATGCCGCTCAGCGGCACCGTCTCGACGTCGCCGGAGGCGCGCAGCACCAGTGGCGGCAGGTGACCGCCACCGGCCATGGTCAGGGTCAGGCCGCCGTCGCGCTGCGGGCGGACCACGCCGAGCACCATGGTGGCGAAGCGTCCCTGGCCGTGCGCCTGGGTGGTCTCCAGCAGCGCGTCGTTGAGCAGTTTCAGCAGCCGGCCGGGGTGCGACTCGACCCGGTGCAGCGCCTGCAGGCACTGGCGGAGCTGGCCGGTGAAGACGGCCGCCTCCACGCCCTTGCCGGAGACGTCGCCGAGGAAGAAGACGGAGCCGCCGTCGGGCAGCCGGTGCGAGCCGTAGAAGTCACCGCCGATGCGCAGGCTCGCCTGCGCCGGCCGGTACGCCGTGCCCCACTGCACGCCCGCGACGGTCACCGGCTCGACCGGCAGGAGGCTGGCCTGGAGCGTGTCGGCGACCTCGGCCTGGTCGCGGTAGAGCACGGCCGTGGTCAACGCGGCCCCGGCCCGGGCGGCGAAGGCCCGCAGCAGTTCCAGGTCGTCCTCGTCGTACCAGCGGGTGGCGCGGCGGGCGACCAGCAGCACACCGGCGGGAGCGTCCCGGCCGGGCAGCGGCACCACCCGGGCGGCCACCTCGCGGGCCTCCAGACCCGGCAGCCAGCCGGCTTCCACCGCCTGCTCGACCAGCCAGTCGACGGCGTGCGGCTCGGCGCCGCAGAGCCCCTCGGCGATCGCGGCCGGCAGGGCGGTGGCGGACAACATGCCGCTGTCCACGGCCGCCGCCTCGTCCTCGGAACGCGTCGCGCGCCACCAGCGGGCCCGACCGGCTCGGGGCGCGAGCACCAGGACGGCGACCTCGGCCAGCGTGGGCACGGCGAGCCGCACCACCGCGGCGGCGGCCCGGTCGGGGTGCAGCGGGTTGCCGAGCTTCTCGCCGACGACCGCCAGGAACGCCGAGCGGGCCCGCTCGGCGAGCAGCGCGTCGGCGCGGCTGACGCTGTCGGTCACGTCCTCGACGTAGTGGCAGCTGCGGGCGCCGGAGAGCGGCACCTGGCGGACCCGCAGCCGGCGTCCACGGTGACCGAACTCGCCCGCGTCGCCGGTGGCGAGCGCGGCCACACCGGTGGCGGCCAGCGTCAGGCCGGGCACCACCTCGGGGAGCAGGCGCTCCGCGACGGGACTGAGGTGCCGCACCACGCCGTCGGCGTCGCAGACGATCAGGCCCTCACGGAAGTGCTCGACCACCTCCGACCAATCGGGCTCGAGGCGGCCACGGTCGGGCGACAGCGGCGCCAGCGCGGACCCGGGCCGGTCGGCAGCGTCGGACGAACGGGCCGCAGGCCGGGCGGCACTCGGCGTGGAGATCCGTCCGTCGCCCGGGTCCGAGCCCCTGACGTCGGCAGCAGTCACCAGCTGAGCCCCACTCCTCATGTCGACACCCGCGGTCAGCGAAAAGGTGTGTATGTTCCAATCTCTCTCTCCGCCCCACCCTACGCCGGTGTGCGGGTACCGCCACCCCACGGCCGGGTCCGACCCCTATTCACACCAGCGGGCGGAGCCCGACCGGTGTTGTTACGATCCCGGAAAGTCCTGCCTGACCGGCAGCCCTGCGGAAAGGCGTGATCGCGTGGCCCACGACGGGAAGCCCCAGGCCACCCCGCTGAGCATGGCCGTCGACCGGTCCGACCCGGCGGCGCCCGTGATCTCGGTCGGCGGCGACCTCGCGTTCACCACCTCCGGGCCGCTGCGCGCCGAGATCGACCAGCTCCTCGCCGAGCGCCCCGCGCTCCTCGTGCTGGACTTCGCCGGCCTGCTCTTCATCGACAGCACCGGGCTGTCCGTGATCGTCCACGCCTGGCGCGAGGGGCAGCAGGGTGGCACCGCCATCCGGCTGCGCTCCACGCCCCGCTTCCTGGACACCATCCTCGACATGACCGGCGTGACCGGCCTGCTGGCCCGGCCGCTGCCCGCCGCCCGGACCGAGCTCCCACCGGCGGACCTGTCCGGCCGGGCCGCCCCCGCCTGAGCCCCCGGCCGTCTTCCGCTCGCGGGTGGCTGGGAACATGGAGACATGGCATCCCAGCTGTTGACCATCGAGGTGACCCGGCTCGACGCCGGGTGCGCCCGGCTGCGGCTGACCGGTGACCTGGACTTCGACAGCGCGCCGGAGCTGGTCGCCGCGGCCGCGCAGGCCCGCGCCGAGGGTCACCGTGAGCTCGTGATCGACCTCACCGGCGTCGGTCTGTGCGATTCCTCCGGGCTCAGCGCGTTCGTGGTGATCGGTCGCGGCGACGCCGGGCCGCTCCGGCTGACCGGTGTCAACCCGCAACTGCAGCAGCTGCTGGACCGCACCGGGCTCGCCGAGCTGCTGGCGGTGGAGCACCCGCCGGCCGGTGCCGACGAGGTGCGCGAGGCCGGCTGAGGGAGCCGCCCCGGGCGGGGTGGCCCCCGACCCTGGGACCAGGGGTCGGGGGCCGGGAGGAGTGTCTAGGTGGCGACGGCCGGTTGCAGCCGTGGCCCGTCTTCGCGCAGCTCGGCCGGCGACGGCGGCTCGGCGTCCTCCGGCGGACCGGAATCGGGCGTCTGAAACAGGTACCGGACGAAGTCCCCACCGGCCTCGTTGACGTCCGATCCGGGCCACTGGCCGGCGCAGTCCACGCCCACCACCTCACGGCCGGAACCGTCGGTCTCCTCGAGCAGCGCCCACAGGCTCACCGGGTAGCAGCGGGTCGCGTCAGGGCCGACCTGCCACCGGGAGTACCAGCCGGGCCGGGCGGGGACGATCTCGACGATCCTCTTCATGACGACCTTCCCTTCCGCGTTCCTCGGAAGACCTCCGGTCCGCTCCGATCGTGGGGCCCGGGCGGGTGAGCGCCCCTCACCCCCGGCGAGTGAACCCGCCGACCGGGTTCGGACCGTTACCTTCCGCCGGGCGGCGGGAACGCGACGGCGGATGAGGTGAACCCCGACAGGAGCGAGGTGCGAGCATGCGCAAGCAGATGGAGGGCGACAACAAGCGCCGTCGGGCCCTGGCACGGCAGGCCCGCGATCAGGGCCGGCTGCCGAGCGAGACCGGCAGCAGCCTGAGCGCGTCGAAGCAGCTCACCAGCCTGGACCGGGGTCGACGGGCCGGTCCTATGCCGGCCGGTGTGCACAAGCCGGACACCACCCGGGGCGGCCCGGCGCCGCCGGTGCCGACGGTGCCGGCGGTGGCGACCCGGCCGCTGCCCGATTCGGACCAGGGCACGCCGCGCGCGGAACGGATGGCCTACCGCGAGCTGGTCGACGACGTGGGCCGGCGGGCCGGGGTCGACTTCTCCACCGCGAAGGTCGCCGCCGAGGCCACGGTGCTGGCGCTGGCGTGGGCGCTGGACGAGGCCGAGCGGGAACGGCTGCTCGCGGCGGTGCCGGTGAAGTTGCACGACGTGGTGCCGGTGGACGGCATCGAGCGGCACCAGGACCTGCCGGGCTTCCTGGCCGAGGTGGGCCGGATCAGCCGCCTCACCCCGGAGCAGGCCCGTTACCAGGCACAGGCGACCCTGGCCGCGCTGGCCGACCACGACGGTGACCTGATCGAGTCGCTGGACGTGCCGGACGGGCTGCGTGCCCTGCTCACGCCGCCGGCGCCGGGCGGTGGTCTGGTCGGCCCGCGCAGCGCCACCGCCCCGCTGACCGAGGCGGAGCTGCGCGCGGCCCTGGACGACCTGCCCTACTGGTCCAGTGACCGCCGATCGCTGGTGCGGACCATCGAGCTGCCCGCCGACAACCTGGACCGGGTGCTCGACCGGCTCGACCTGCTCCGGGTGGAGACCGGCCGCGGACCGCAGATCGGCCGCCCCGACCCGGACAACGCGGTGCTGACCGTCCGGAGCCGCTCGGTCGACGCGGTCACCGCCGCCGACGTCGACCTGGCGCACCGGGTCGACGACGCGATCGAGGAGGTCGGCGCGGGCATTGCCGGCGGCTGACCCGCCCCGGGGCCGGGTCGGAGGGCGATGCGCCCTCCGACCCGGTCGGTCGGCCGGGCCGGGTCCCGATCAGCTGGCCCCACCCGTTCACCCGGGCCAGGTCACGGCTAGCGTGCCGGCATGGACAGCGAGGCGGACGACCGGCTGGAGCTGGTCGTCGACCCGGCCCGCCGGACCGGGCGCACGCTGCTCGCCGGGGGCGTCGCCCAGTCGTACGTCGACGTGGCCGACCCCCGGCACCTGCACTTCGAGTACGTCCGCCGGATGGCGGCCCTGGTCGACCTGGCCGCGCCGCCGGCCCTGCCGCTGGCCGTGCTGCACCTGGGCGGTGGTGCGCTGACCCTGCCCCGGTACGTGGCGGCCACCCGCCCGGGCTCGGCACAGCGGGTCGTCGAGCGTGACCCCGCCGTGGTGCGGCTGGTCACCGGGGAGCTGCCGCCGGTACCGGAGGTGGTGCTGGAGGTGGCCGACGCGCGCGACGCGGTCACCGGGTCGGCGGCCGACGGGTACGACCTGGTGCTGGCCGACATCTACCGGGCGGCGCGGATGCCGGGGCACGTCGCCGGTGTCGAGTTCGTGGCAGAGGTCGCCCGGACGTTGCGTCCGGACGGCATCTACCTGGTCAACGTCACGGACCTGCCACCGCTGGTCTTCACCCGGGTGCAGGTGGCGACGCTGCGCGCGGTCTTCGCCGACGTCTGCCTGGTGGCCGACCGGCGGATGCTGCGCGGACGCCGGTACGGCAACGTGGTGCTGGCCGCCGCGCACCGCCCCGGCCGCCTCCCGGTGCGCCGGCTCGCCGCCCGGGTGGCGGCCGACCCGGTGCCCGGCGGGGTGCTGCACGGGCCGGACCTCGACGCGTTCGCCGGCGGGGCCCGCCCGGCCACCGACGCCGGCCTCGGCATCGCCTGACGTCCCGGCCGGGCTCCGGTCGGTGGGCGAGGCCGACCGGCGGGGACGCCGCTTGGGGTCACCGGCGCACCGGCACCTCCGGCGACGAACTCTCCAGCGGTACGGCGTTCGCCGGCACCAGTCCGAGCTGGGCCGCCGACCGGGGCAGCGCGGCGTCGAGCAGCCAGTCCGCCCCCACCCGGGTCCGGTTGCCGGGCATCGCCAGCAGGTGGTAGCCGCGGGTCACCGCCTTGGCCGGCAGCCCCGCCAGCGGCACCTTCAGCGGGTTCGCGGCGGCGTCCTTGCCGCCCAGGTCGACCACCCAGCCCAGGTCGTAATGCCGGTACGGCTTGCGCTTGCCGTGCCCGTACGAGGCGGCGATGTTCTGCGCGGCGAGCTTGCCCTGCCGCTGGGCGTGCTGCGCGGTCATCGTGCAGATCTCCCCGGGGCGGGTCAGGTCCGGCACGGCGGCGGCGTCGCCGCAGGCGTACACCTCGGGGAAGCCGGGGACGTTGAGGTACTCGTCGGTCACGAGCCGGCCCTTCTCGGTGCGCAGTCCCAGCTCGGCGACGAACGGGTCGGGGCGTACGCCGACGCACCAGACCAGCGTGCAGGTCGGCACGTACTCGCCGTCGGTGAGCTGCACCCCGTCGGCGGTGGCCTCGGCGACCGAGGTGCCCAGTCGCACGTCGACGTCGCGGCGGCGCAGCACCTTGTCGGCGGTCTCGGACATCCGCCGGTCGAGTTCGGGCAGCACCCGGGACGCCACGTCGAGCAGCAGCCAGCGGGGCCGGACGTTGAGCCGGGGGCGCTGGCGGCGCAACGCGTCGGTGAAGAGCTGCCCGTGGGCGGCCACCTCGGTGCCGGTGTAGCCGGCGCCGACCACGACGAAGGTCGACCGGGCCCGCTGCTCGGCCGGGTCCTCGGCCTGCTCCGCCAGCTCGAGCTGGCGGATCACGTGGTCGTGCAGGTAGACCGCCTCGGGCAGGCCGCGGAAGCCGTGCGCGTACTCGGTCACCCCGGGGATCGGCAGCAGCTTGTTGACGCTGCCCACGGCGAGCACCAGCCGGTCGTACGCGATCTTGCCCTGGTCCCCCTCGGGCTGGGTGAAGCCGACCCAGCGGTTCTGCAGGTCGACCCGGTCGGCCTCGCCGACGACGACCCGTACCCCGTCGAGGGTGCCGCTGAGCGGCACCGAGATCCGCCTCGGCTCCACGACCCCGGCCGCCACCTCGGGCAGCAGCGGCAGGTAGAGGAAGTAGTCGGTGGAGTTGAGCACCACGATCTCGGCCCGGTTGCGGGCGATCCGGTTCAACGTCTTCGCCGCGTGGTAACCGGCGAACCCGGCCCCCACGATCACCACACGAGGTTTCGTCATGCCCGCTGCCGTTCCCGTCGCCCCGCCCGACAAACGTGCCGACCAGGACCCCGACCGGGACGCCGGCGCAGCCCGGTCAGGCGTCGCTGAGCCGCACGTACCCGGTGCGCCCCACCGCCTCGATCTTCCAGCACTGGCCGAAGGCGCGAACCCGATCGCTGGTCATCCGTCCGATCTCCGGGGGGATGTCCGGGTCCACCTCCAGCCGCCCGTCGACCGGCTCGAGGCCCAGCATCGCCCGGACCAGCGCCAGCGGGGTGCCGGCCGCCCACGCCTGCGGGCTGCACGCCGTCGGGTACGGCACGGCGAAGAGCAGCCGCTGGCGGTCGAACCCGCTCAGCGCCTCGGGCAGCCGGTAGTCGAACTGCTCGGCGGCCTCGATCAGGGCCAGGCAGATCCGGTTGGCCTCCGCGCGGTAGCCGTACCGGACGAGGCCGAGCGCGGCCAGGGAGTTGTCGTGCGGCCAGACCGTGCCGAGGTGGTAGCCGAGCGCGTTGTAGAGCCGCTCCTCCCGGGACAGGGTGCGGATGCCCCAGCCGGAGAACATGTCGTCGGACATCAGCTGGCGGACCACGGCCTCCGCCCGGTGCGGCGGGACGATGCCGCTCCACAGCAGGTGACCCATGTTCGAGGTCTTCGAGTCGATCCGGTTCTTGTCGCCGTCCAGGCCGACCGCGTAGTAGCCGCCCCGCTCGGGGACCCAGAAGTCGCGGTTGAACCGCTCGTACAGGTCCGCCGCCTCGGCGCGCAGCCGAGCGGCCAGGTCCGGGTCGGCCAGCGGGCCGTCGGCCAGCTCCGCGAGCCGCACCTTGGCGTCGTACGTGTAGCCCTGCACGTCGCTGGTCGCCACCGGCAGCACGGGGATGCGCCCGTCGGCGAAGCAGACGCCGTCGGGCGAGTCCCGCCAGCACTGGTTGCCCAACCCCTCCGGCGAGCGGGTGCCGTACTCGACGTAGCCGTCGCCGTCGCGGTCGCCGTACTCGTCGATCCAGCGCAGCGCGGCCAGCGCGTTGTCGCGCAGCAGCCGGACGGTCTCGTCGTCGCGCGACCACCGCCAGTACTCGGAGAGCAGAATGAGCCACAGCTGGGTGGCGTCGGCGGTGCCGTAGTAGGGCCCGTACGGCTTCGCGCCGGTGCGGGTCAGCTCGCCGCTGCGCACCTCGTGCAGGATCTTGCCGGGTTCCTCGTCGGTGAAGTCGTCGCATTCGTTTCCCTGCAGCCGGGCCAGCCCGAGCAGCGCCCCCTTGGCCAGGGCCGGCCCGGCGACCAGGGTCTGGTACGCGGTGATCAGGGTGTCCCGGCCGAACACGGCGAGGAACCACGGCAGCCCCGCGCCGGGCAGCATAATCCGCTGTCCCTTCACCTCCAGGTCGAGCCGGAGCGCCGTCACGTCGTCCCGGGAGCGCCGCATGGTGCGTTCCAACGCCGGGCTGTCGCTGCTCAGCATCGCTCGCTCTGACGTCCACCGGCGCAGCGGATCGTCCGCCCGCCGGTGGAAGACGTCGCCGATGTCACCCCGGACCGGCTCCACCACGCCGAGGCCGGGCGGCAGGGGCACCTGCAGGTCCACCTTCCAGCCCCCGCGCGGTTGCAGCGTGAACTCCCACTCCAGCGCGTCGCCGTCGACCCGGTCGGCCGGCACGGAACTGCAGACCCGGGTCTGCGCCGCGAACCCGTCCCCGGCGTAGGAGAAGCAGAGCTCGGCCGGCTGGTGGTCACGGGTGATCCGGGCGGAACGGTCCCGGACCAGGGACTTCACCTCGAACAGGTCGGCGAAGTCGGCGCCCACCGCCAGCTGCAGCCGCACGTGTACCGGTTCCGGCCGGAAGGACACCATCTCCACCCGCTCGCGGAAACCGTCGCCGACGAAGCGCAGGCGCCGGATGCCCAGGCTGTCGGGCGGCAGCCCGGGCAGGTCGGGGTTGGTCAGCACGTGCTGGGCGGAGTAGTGGTCGATCGTCTCCGCGCGCAGCTCCAGCAACCGGCTGCCGTTGACGGTGAGCACCCATTCGCTGAGCAGGCGGGTGTCCAGGTGGACCAGTCCCCCGATACTGCCCGCCGGCACGTCCCCGCACGCGTCGGAGTACATGAAGGTCGGGCCGCTGAGCACGGCGAGCGAATTCGGACCGAGTTCCGGCGGCATGGCCCGCTGGTCGCCGGGTTCCCGGGCGGTGGCGCGCAGGCCGGGGGTGGGATCGGCCGGGGTGGGTCGCACGGCAGCCATGCCCCCACCGTAGGAACGCCGGCCCGGCGGGGCATCACCCCCATCGGATGAATCGAGGAATCTACAAGGCTGGATATGGACATGGGGCGACGACGGTGACGAGGATGCCGTCATGGGAGCACACGAGAGCACCGGCGACCGGCCCACGAGGTCCACCCGCCGCACCTTCCTGTCCGCCTCCGCCGTCGCGACCGCCGCCACCGTCGCCGTACCGCTGACCGCCGGGCCGGCCGCGGCGCAGGCCGCGCGGCCGGCCGGGCCCGGCCACCCCGCCCGGCCCCAAGCCCCGGACCGCGAGCTGCGCGCCCTGCTGCGGGCGGTGGACCGCGACCGGATCGAGGCCACCGTCCGCCGGCTCGCCGCCTTCGGCACCCGGCACACCCTGTCCCGCCAGGACGATCCGAACCGCGGCATCGGCGCCGCCCGGGACTGGATCTTCGCGCAGCTCTCCGGGTACGCCGCCGCCTCCGGCGGCCGGATGACCGTGGAGCTGCAGTCCTTCGTGCAGGAGCCGGCCCCGCGCATCCCGGTCGCCACCCGGATCACCAACGTCGTCGCCACCCTGCGCGGCGAGCAGAACCCGAACCGGGTGTACGTGGTCACCGGCCACTACGACTCCCGGGCCACCGACGTGATGGACGCGGTCAGCGACGCGCCCGGCGCGGACGACGACGCCTCCGGCGTGGCCGTGCTGATGGAGCTGGCCCGGGTGATGGCCACCCGGCGCAGCGAGGCGACCCTCGTCTTCGCCGCCGTGGCCGGCGAGGAGCAGGGCCTGTACGGCTCGGCGTACCTGGCGAAGCAGCTCAAGGCCGCCGGGGCCGACGTGCAGGGGATGTTCAGCAACGACATCGTCGGGTCCAGCACCGCCGACGACGGCACCCGCGACCCGCGGGCGGTCCGGCTCTTCGCCGAAGGGGTGCCGACCGCGGAGACCCCGGCGGAGGCGAGCACCCGGCAGTCGGTCGGCGGCGAGAACGACTCCCCGTCGCGCCAGCTTGCCCGTTTCGTCAGCGACGTCGCGGAGAACGCCGCCACCGGCATGCGGGTGCGGGTGATCTACCGGCGGGACCGCTACCTGCGCGGCAGCGACCACATCTCGTTCCTGCGGGAGGGCTGGCCGGCCGGGCGGTTCACCGAGCCCCACGAGGACTTCGCCCACCAGCACCAGGACGTCCGGGTGGTCGACGGGGTGCAGTATGGCGACCTGCCGGAGTTCTGCGACTTCCGCTACATCACCCGGGTGGCCCTGGTCAACGGCGCGGCCCTCTGGTCGCTCGCCCAGGCGCCGGGCACCCCGAAGGGCGTCGCCGTGGTCACCACCAACCTCACCAACGACACCACACTGCGCTGGCAGCGCGGCGACGAGGCGGACCTGGCCGGGTACGAGGTGGTGTGGCGAGAGACCACCGCCGCCGAGTGGCAGCGGGTGATCCCGGTCGGGAACGTCACCGAGGTGACCATCGACCTGTCCAAGGACAACGTCTTCTTCGGCGTACGGGCGGTGGACACCGAGGGCCACCGCAGTCCCGTGGCCTTCCCCCGGCCGGGGAGCTGACCCGTGCCGTCCGGTGCCCGCCGGCCCCGGCGGGCTCCGGGGTCACCGGTCACCGGTCAGGCCGGGCGGTGATCGCCCAGCGCTCGTGGTCGCGCCAGGCCCCGTCGACGAAGAGGTAGTCCGGCGAGTACCCCTCCAGCCGGAAGCCGAGCTTGCGTGCCACCCGCCGGGACGGCTCGTTGCCGGGCTGGATGTTCGCCTCCACCCGGTGCAGGCCGAGCGTGTCGAAGGCGTGCGCCAGCACCAGCCCGATCCCGGCCGAGGCGTGCCCGGTGCCGCGGTAGGGCAGGAAGGCGGCGTAGCCCATGAACCCGCCGCGCAGCGGACCCATGATGATGCCGCTGATGTTGACGTAGCCGGCGATGTCCCCGCTCGGCCGGTCGCAGACGAGGAAGCTCTGCTGGTCGCGGCGGCGCGCCTTGGCCAGGTACGCGGCGAACTTCTCGCTCGTGTCGGGGGCGGTCAGCCAGGGGTGGTGCAGGTCGCG
>NZ_JBPQTL010000051.1:0-40202 GCF_051386295.1 Micromonospora sp. URMC 105
CCGACGTCGGCGACGGTGGGCGGGGCGGGCTGGTCGACCACCACCCGGTAGAAGGCGCGCACCCCGTGCCAGTCGATCGGGTAGCCCTCGGGGCCGAGCGAGGCGGCGTCCCGGTGGCTGGCCACGCCGAGCAGCTCGACGAGGCGGCCGGTCTGGCCGGTCTCCTCCACCAGCTCCCGGATCAGCGCGGCGCCGGGCTGCTCGCCGTAGTCGGTGCCACCGCCGGGCAGGTGCCAGCAGCCGGCCCCCGGGTACCCGTCGGAGACCCGGGTCAGCAGCACCCGGTCGTCGGGGTCGGTCACCACCGCGTACGCGGCGAAGCGCTGCGCCCGGTGCAGGCCGTCCGGGCCGGGTACGGCGTAGAAGGAGGGGAACTCCGGCGGCTCGTCCGGGACGATGTCGGCGGAGGAGGCGGGCAGGCCGAGGGCGCGCGCGGTGAACGAGCGCAGCGGCAGCTCGCGGGCCTCGGCGAGGGTGTACCAGCGGGCCAGGTCGGTGGGGCGCTCGACCCGGTCGGTGAGGGTGCCGCCGCGCACCGAGACCCGGTAGAGCAGGCGGTCGGTGTGGATGGTGATGCCCCGCTCGGGCAGGGCCCGCATGTCGGCGAGGACGTCGTCGAGGCCGGAGACGGCGACCGAGAGCCCCGTCTCGGCGGCGGTCTCCCGGACGACGGTGTGCTTCGGGTCCTCGCCGTGGTCGACCGCCCCACCGGGCAGGGACCACACGCCGGGGGTGCCGGAGCGCTCCGATGCGCGGACCAGCAACACTCGGCCGACTGAATCAGCACAGACTGCGTATGCCGCGATCCTGCGGAGCGGCTCCAGCAAGGTGGTCACGGAGCCAAATTCTCCCCGCCCGTGGTCACCTGCATCGAAAAGAGTCGGATTCCTGACTCAGGGCTGGCAGGTCAGGGATCGGTCAGGGTAGGGATCCGGGCGGTCACCGAGGGCGGCCGGCCGCCCCGCGCGGACCGTGGAGACATGACCTCGACCACCACACCCCAGGCCCCGTACAAGCAACTCCGCCGACCCACCACCGACCGGATGGTCGCCGGCGTCGCCAGCGGCCTCGGCCGCTACTTCGCCGTCGACCCCACCCTGGTCCGGGTGGTCTTCGCCGTCGCGACCCTGCTGACCGGCGGGATCGCCGCGCTGGCGTACCCGATCATGTGGTTCCTGATGCCCGAGGAGCCGGCGGGCGCGCCCGCCTGGCCGCACCCGGCGGCCGCCGCGCCGCACGGCACGGCGCCCACCCCGGGGTACGCCCCGCAGCCGGCCCCGGCCACCCGGCCGGAGCCGCCGACGGTCGTGCAGCCGACCTACCCGCCGCAGCAGCCGCCGACGGCGTGAGCCGACCGGCTCACTCCCACTCGATGGTGCCCGGCGGCTTGCTGGTCACGTCCAGGACCACCCGGTTGACCTCGGCGACCTCGTTGGTGATCCGGGTGGAGATCCGGGCGACGACCTCGTAGGGCAGCCGGGACCAGTCGGCGGTCATCGCGTCCTCGCTGGAGACCGGGCGCAGCACCACGGGATGCCCGTAGCTGCGCCCGTCACCCTGCACGCCGACGCTGCGCACGTCGGCCAGGAGGACCACCGGGAACTGCCAGACGCCCCGGTCCAGCCCGGCGGCGGTCAGCTCCTCGCGGGCGATCAGGTCCGCCTGGCGGAGCAGGTCCAGCCGCTCCCGGTCGACCGCGCCGATGATCCGGATGGCCAGGCCCGGGCCCGGGAACGGGTGCCGCCAGACCATCGCCTCGGGCAGGCCCAGCTGCAGGCCCAGCGCCCGCACCTCGTCCTTGAACAGCGTGCGCAGCGGCTCGACCAGGGCGAACTTCAGGTCCTCCGGCAGGCCGCCGACGTTGTGGTGACTCTTGATGTTGGCGGTGCCGGTGCCGCCGCCGGACTCCACCACGTCGGGGTAGAGGGTGCCCTGCACCAGGAACTCGACGTCGCCGTGGGAGGCGATCTCGCGGGCGGCGGCCTCGAAGACCCGGATGAACTCCCGGCCGATGATCTTGCGCTTCTGCTCCGGGTCGGTGACCCCGGCCAGCGCGCCGAGGAACCGCTCCTGCGCGTCGACCACCTTGAGCTTGATGCCGGTGGCCGCCACGTAGTCCTTCTCCACCTGCTCGGCCTCGCCGGCGCGCAGCAGGCCGTGGTCGACGAAGACGCAGGTGAGCTGGTCGCCGACGGCCTTGTGCACCAGCGCCGCGGCGACCGCGGAGTCCACGCCGCCGCTCAGGCCGCAGATGACCTCCTTGTCGCCGACCTGCTCACGGATCCGGGCGATCTGCTCGTCGATGATGTTCTCGGGCGTCCAGGTGGGCTCGATGCCGGCGATCTCGTACAGGAAGCGGGTCAGCATCTCCTGCCCGTGCGCGGTGTGCCCGACCTCGGGGTGGAACTGCACGCCGGCCCGGCGGCCGGCCAGGTCCTCGAAGGCGGCGACCGGGGCACCGGCCGACTCGGCGGTCACCGTGAAGCCCTCCGGGGCCTCGGTGACGCAGTCGCCGTGGCTCATCCAGACCGGCAGGTCGGCCGGCAGATCGCGGAGCAGCACGCCGGGTTCGAGGAGGCGGGGGCGCAGCGGGGTGCCGCCGTACTCCCGGTTGCCGGTCCGCGCGACCGTGCCGCCGAGCGCCTGGGCCATCGCCTGGAAGCCGTAGCAGATGCCGAAGACCGGGACACCGGAGTCGAACATCCCGGCATCGATCTGCGGGGCGTCGGGCGCGTAGACGCTGGACGGACCGCCGGACAGGATGATCGCGGCCGGGTCCTTCGCCAGCATCTCGGCGACCGGCATCGAATGCGGGACGATCTCCGAGTAGACCTTCGCCTCGCGCACCCGGCGCGCGATGAGCTGGGCGTACTGGGCTCCGAAGTCCACCACGAGGACGGGGCGAGGCGTGCTCATGTGCAGAAAGCCTACCGACCGTCACGCCGGCGCCCGGCACGGGCCACACTCCCCGCGCGCCGTGTCACTCCCGTCGCCGCCGACGCCGCTCCGATCCGCCGTCGCGAGCCGCAGTCGGCGGGTCAGCCGCGCAGCGCGCCGGGAGCGTCCGCCGGCACCGCGGGGCGGTACGGGGGCACCGGCTCGACCCGGGCGTACGCCGAGCCGAGCGGCGGGCGCGGGTCCTCCTGGCCCCGGTTCGGCCAGAACGACATCGCCCGCTCGGCCTGCGCGGTGATCGTCAGCGAGGGGTTCACGCCGAGGTTCGCCGAAACCGCCGCGCCGTCCACCACGTGCAGCCCGGGGTGGCCGTAGACCCGGTGCCAGGGGTCAACCACCCCGTCGGCCGGGGACGCCCCGATCACCGCCCCACCGAGGATGTGCGCGGTCATCGGGATGTTGAACGGCTCGGTCAGCGCGCCGCCCGCCGTACCGCCGATCTCCTCGGCGAGCAGCCGGACGGCGTCGTTGCCGGCCGGGATCCAGGTCGGGTTGGGCGCGCCGTGCCCCGGGCCGGTGACCAGCCGCCGGCCGAACGGGCCGCGCCGGAACCGGGTGGTCAGCGAGTTGTCCACCGACTGCATGACCAGGGCGATCACCGTGCGCTCCGACCAGCCGCGGACCGACAGCATCCGGGCCGCCAGCGCCGGGTGCCGGACGATGCTGCCCAGCCAGCGCCGGACCCGGCGTGGCCCGCCGTCGACCAGCAGCGACTGGAGCAGCCCCATCGCGTTCGAGCCCCGGCCGTAGCGGACCGGTTCGATGTGGGTCTGCGGATCGGGGTGGAACGAGCTGGTGATGGCCACTCCCTCGGTGAAGTCCAGCCGCTCGGCGCGGGCCCGCCGGCGGGGCACCGAGGCGCCGAGGATGGCCTCGGAGTTGGTCCGGGTCAGCTCGCCGAGCCGGTCGGACAGGCCGGGCAGCGCCCCGCTCGCCTTCATCTCGTGCAGCAGCCGCTGGGTGCCCAGCGCCCCGGCGGCGAGCACCACCTCGTCGGCGTGGATCACCCGCCGGCGCCGCCGCAGCCAGGCGCCCGTGCGCTCGGTGTGCACCTCGTACCCGCCGCCGGGCGCGGGGCGCACGGCGGTCACCGTGGTCAGCGGATGGACGTCGACGCCGAGCCGCTCGGCCAGCCAGAGGTAGTTCTTGACCAGGGTGTTCTTGGCGCCGTGGCGGCACCCGGTCATGCAGGAGCCGCAGTGCGTGCAGCCGGTGCGCTCCGGGCCGACCCCGCCGAAGTACGGGTCGGGCACCCGCTGCCCGGGGCGGCCGATGTGCACGCCCACCGGGGTGGCGTGGAAGGTGTGCCCCACCCCCATCCGCTCGGCGACGGCGCGCATCGCCCGGTCCGCCCCGGTCACGACTGGGTACGTGGTGACGCCGAGCATCCGCTTCGCCTGGTCGTAGTGGCGGGCCAGTTCGTCGCGCCAGTCGGTGATGCCCTTCCACTGCGGATCGTCGTAGAAGGCGTCCAGCGGCTCGTAGAGCGTGTTGGCGTAGACCAGCGAGCCGCCGCCCACCCCCGCCCCGGAGAGCACCATGACCCCGCCGCCGGCCTTCCGGTCGGCCGACCGGAGCAGGGTGATCCGCTGCAGGCCGTAGCAGCCGAGCTTCGGGGCCCAGAGGAAGCGCCGGGCCCGCCACGAGGTCTGCGGGAACTCGTCGTCGGCGAACCGCCGGCCGGCCTCCAGCACGCCGACGGTGTAACCCTTCTCGGCCAACCGGAGCGCCGCGACGCTGCCGCCGAAGCCGGACCCGATGACGACCACGTCGTACCGCATGAACGCATCATTACCGCTGAGTAGCCATCGCGCCAGCGCCAGTTTTCACGCGATCATGATCGCGTCAGCCGATCCGTCAGGTCGCGCCCGCAACTCGGGACCCCCGTCGGAACGTTGTCCTCCAGGGGGTGCCGCATGGCTCACGAGACAGGGGCGCGACGACCGCGCCGGGTGCTGCTGCTGGCCGCCCTCGCCGCCGTCGTCCTGGTCGCCGCCGGGGCCGTGGTGGTCACCCGCCTGGTCGCCGACGACGGGCCGCAGCGCCGGCCGGGGCCGGTCGGCACCACCGCCACCGCCGCACCGGGCGGCACCGCGCAACCCGGCCCGACCGCCCCGCCCGGGGCCGGCATCACCGGCCCGCTCAACCTGCTGCTGGTCGGAGTGGACACCCGGGTCAGCGTCCCCGGGTGGGAGCCGCACGGCGACTCGGTGCTGGTGCTGCACGTGCCGGCGGGGCTGGACCGGGCGTACCTCTTCACCCTCCCCCGGGACCTGCTGGTGGACATCCCGGCCTTCCCCAAGGCGGGCTACCGGGGCGGAAAGACCAAGCTCACCCACGCGATGAGCTACGGCAGCCGGGTGCCGGGCAAGCCCAAGCAGCCCAGCGCCGCCCAGGGGTACGAGCTGCTGCGCAGCACGGTCAGCGGCTACACCGGGCTGCGCTTCGACGCCGGCGCGGTGATCACCTTCGGCGGCTTCGACAAGCTGGTGGACACCCTGGGCGGGGTGGACCTCTACGTCGACGAGCGGGTGGTGTCGCTGCACCGCCGGCCGGACGGCAGGCACCGCGACCCGGCGCCCCGCGGGGGCGGCTACGTCGGGCCGCAGATGGTCTACGAGAAGGGCCAGCGGCACCTCAACGGCTGGCAGGCGCTGGACTACGCCCGCCAGCGCTACATCCCCGGCGGCGACTACGCCCGGCAGCGCCACCAGCAGCAGCTGCTCCGCGCGCTCACCGCCAAGATCCTCGGCGAGAACCTGGCCCGGCAGCCGGACCGGGTCGAGCAGGTGGTCGGCGCGCTCGGCGACACCCTGATCTACGCCGGCGGTCCCCGCATCGTCGACCTCGCGTACGCCCTCGGCGGGCTGACCGTGGACCGGTTCACCCTGGTCGCGCTCCCCGGCAGTGGGGTGGGCAAGGGGCGCGCGTACCGGGGTGAGGAACTCAAGCCGGTCGGCCGGCAGTTCCTCACCGCGCTCAAGGCCGGCGACGCCGAGAAGTTCCTCACCGCCCACCCCGAGCTGCGGGTGAAGAACTAGAGCCGCTTCGGGGCCGGCGGCCGGTCGGTGCCGCGCAGCCAGGCGTCGAAGAGGCTGTCCAGCTGCTTGCCGGAGACCCGCTCGGCGAGCGCGACGAACTCGGCGGTGGTGGCGTTGGCGTTGCGCTTCTCCGCCGCCCAGGTCTTCAGGATCCGGAAGAACGCCGGATCGCCGACCGCCACCCGCAGCGCGTGCACGGTCATCCCGCCCCGCTGGTAGACCGACTCGCTGAACAGGTTCGCCCGGCCCGGCTCGGCCGGCGGCGTCTGCCAGACACGGCTCGACGAAACGGCGTACCGCCCGTCGAAGGCCGCCTGGGCGGTGCCGGTGCCCCGGTGCTCGGCCCAGAGCCACTCGGCGTACGTGGCGAGGCCCTCGTTGAGCCAGATGTCCTGCCACTTCGCCAGCGAGACGCTGTTGCCGAACCACTGGTGGGCCAGCTCGTGGGCGACCACGCCGGTGTTCTCCCCGCCCCGGAAGAAGCCCGCCCCGTAGACCGGGCGGCTCTGCGTCTCCAGCGCGTACCGGATCCGGTCGTCGGCGACCACCACCCCGCCGTACGCGGCGAACGGGTACGGCCCGAAGACGCTCTCCAGGTAGTCGGCGACCTCGGTGGTGCGGGCCATCGACGCGTCGGCGGCCCCCTTGCCGAGCGTGCTGCTGACCGCGCTGAACACCGGTCGTCCCTTGTGCTCGCCGGTCGTCACCCGGTAGTCACCGATCACGACGGTGCTCAGGTAACTGGCCATCGGGGCCGCCTCGGACCACTTCCAGGTGGTCCAGCCGCCGGCGTCCGAGCGCCCCTTCGGCACCCCGTTGCTGACCGCGGTCAGCCCCTTCGGGACGGTGATCTCGATGTCGTAGGTCGCCTTGTCCGACGGGTGGTCGTTGACCGGGAACCAGGTGCTCGCCGACTCCGGCTGGCCCAGGGCGATCGCGCCGTCGTCCGTGTGCAGCCAGCCGCCCTCGCCGAGCACCTCGGTGCGCAGCGGCTCCGGCCTGCCCTCGTAGCTGATCTCGGCGGTGAAGCCGTTGCCGGCGGCCAGCCCGGCGGCCGGGGTGACCACCAGCTCGTCGGCCTCGCGCGCGTGGCGGGCCGGCGCGCCGTCCACAGTGACCTCCCGCACGGTCAGCCCGGCCAGGTCCAGGTGGAACGCGGACAGGTCGGCGGTGGCCGTGGCCTGCACGGTGGCGGTGCCGGTGAGCCGGTCGGCCGCCGGGTCGTAGCGGACCTTGACCGCGTACCGCCCGACGTCGTACCCGCCGTTGCCGTAGCTGGGGAAGTAGGCGTCGCCGACGCCGGCGGCGCCCGGGGCGAACTGCCGCCCGGCGGTCGGGGACGGCGCCCCGGCCGGCGTCCGCTCCGGCTCGGGTTCCAGGTCGGCGCCGCAGCCGGCGAGCCCGAGGGCCGCCACCGTCACCAGACCGACGCCCCGCCGCATCCACGCCATGGCCACCCGCCGCCTCCCCGTGCCGTCGGTGGCAGCCTACCGACCGGCGGCCACCGGGCCTGACGCCTCACGGCAGGGCGGGGGCGACACCGCCGGCCAGCCAGGCGTCCAGGAACAGGCGCAGCGGGCGGCCGGCGACCTGCTCGGCGTACGCGACGAAGTCGCCGGTGGTGGCGACGGCGTCGCGCCGCTGCCCGGTCCAGCCGCGCAGCAGGCCGAAGAAGGTCTCGTCGCCGACGGTCCGGCGCAGCGCGTGCACCGCCAGGGCGCCCCGCTGGTAGACCCCGTCGCCGAACATCGCGGCCCGGCCGGGGTCGACCGCCGGGTGGGACCAGTCGGTGGCGGCGTAGCGCCGCTCGAAGGCCCGCTGCACGGTCGGGCCGCCGTCGTGCTCCGCCCAGAGCCATTCGGCGTACGTGGCGAAGCCCTCGTTGAGCCAGATGTCCTGCCACTTCGCCACCGAGACGCTGTTGCCGAACCACTGGTGGGCCAGCTCGTGGACCACCACCGACAGGTTCGGCCGGTCGCCGGAGAAGAAGCCCGGCCCGTAGACCGGGCGGGACTGGGTCTCCAGCGCGTAGCCGATCCGACGGTCGGCGACCACGATGCCGCCGTAGGAGTCGAACGGGTACGGCCCGAACCGGCTCGCCAGGAAGTCGGCCAGCTCACCGGTGCGGGCCAGCGAGGACGCCGCCGGCCCGGTCCGCGGCAGGCCGGCCGGCACCGCCGTGACCATCGGCTTGCCGGCGTGCGTGCCGGTCTCGACCCGGTAGTCGCCGATCACCAGCGTGCTCAGGTAGCTGGCCATCGGCGCGCGCTCGGCCCACCGCCAGGTGGTCCAGCCGTCGGCGCTGGTCCGCTTCCCCGGCACCCCGTTGCTCAGCGCGGCCAGCCCGTCCGGGACCGTCACCTCGATGTCGTAGGTGGCCTTGTCCGACGGGTGGTCGTTGACGGGGAACCAGGTGGCCGCCGACTCCGGCTGGCCCAGCGCGATCGCGCCGTCGGCGGTGTGCAGGAAACCCCCGCTGCCCAGCTCGCCGTCGGGCAGGGCGGTCGGCACTCCGGCGTAGTCGACCTCGACGGTGAACCCGGTGCCGCGGGGCAGCCCGCGCGGCGGCGTGACCACCAGCTCGGCACCGTCGCGGCGGTACCGGGCCGCCGCCCCGGAGACCGTCACCTGGGAGACGTCCAACCCGACCAGGTCCAGGTTGAACCGGGACAGCGCGGCGGTGGCGGTGGCGGTGACGATCGCCCGGCCGGTCAACCGGTCGGCGGCCGGGTCGTAGCGCACCCGCAGCCGGTAGCCGGAGACGTCGTAGCCGCCGTTGCCGCGACCGGGGACGTACGGGTCGCCGGCGTCGGCGGCGCCGGGCCGGAACTCGCGGCGGTCGTCGCGGTCGTCGCGGTCGGGCGTGCACCCGGCGGTGGCCAGGGTCGTCGCCGCCACGGCGGCGGCGAGCAGGGACCTGGGCCGGATACGACGCACCGGCCGAGCCTAATCGGCGCGACCGGTGCGTCGGGGCGATTTGTCCGGGTCAGCGATCCAGGACCAGGCCGACCTTCTGGAACTCCTTGAGGTCGCGGTAGCCGCACTTGGCCATCGCGCGGCGCAGCCCGCCGAAGAGGTTGAGCTGGCCGTCCGGCTCGTCGGCCGGACCGAAGAGCAGCTGCTCCATCGAGCCCAGCGGCTCACCGGCGACCTCGAACGCGCCGCGCGGCAGCGACGGGTGGCTGGCGGCCGAGTGCCACCAGGCGCCACCGGCCGGCGCCTCCTCGCAGAGCGACAGCGCCTCGCCGAGCATCACCGCGTCCGCGCCGCAGCCCAGCGCCTTGGCGATGTCGCCGGAGGTCTGGATGTCGCCGTCGGCGATCAGGTGCACGTACCGGCCACCGGTCTCGTCCAGGTAGTCGCGGCGGGCCGCGGCGGCGTCGGCGATCGCGGTGGCCATCGGCACCCGGATGCCCAGCACCGACTCGGTGGTGGACCAGTCGTCGCCGCCGATGCCGACGATCACGCCGGCCGCGCCGGTGCGCATCAGGTGCAGCGCCGTCTTGTAGTCGGTGCAGCCGCCCACCACGACCGGCAGGTCGAGGTCGGCGATGAACTCCTTGAGGTTCAGCGGCTCGTCGGTGGTCGAGACGTGCTCGGCCGAGACGATGGTGCCCTGGATGACCAGGATGTCGACGCCGGCGTCGAGGATCACCGGGGCCAGCGCCAGGGTGTGCTGCGGGGAGACCCGGACGGCCACGGTGCCGCCGCCGGCGCGCAGCTCGCGCACCCGCTCGGCGATCAGGTCGGGGCGGATCGGCTCGGCGTAGACCTCCTGGAGCCGCTTGGTCGCCCGGGCGTCCTCGCCGAGACCGGCCAGCTCCTCCAGGACCTTGGCCGGGTTCTCGTACCGGGTCCACAGGCCCTCGACGTTGAGCACGCCGAGCCCGCCGAGCTGGCCGAGCCGCACGGCGGTGGCGGGGCTCATCGTGGCGTCCGACGGGTGCCCGACGCAGGGGATGCCGAACTGGTACGCGTCGAGCTGCCAGCCGGTCGAGACGTCGTCGACGTCCCGGGTGCGGCGGCTCGGCACGATGGCGATGTCGTCCAGGTGGTAGCCGCGCTGCGCGGTCTTGCCCAGCCCGATCTCGACCACGTCACGCATGGGGGACTCCAGGTGGTTGGGGGTGTTGGTCAGCGGGAGTGGTAGTTGGGCGCCTCGACGGTCATCTGGATGTCGTGCGGGTGGCTCTCCTTGAGCCCGGCCGCCGTGATCCGGATGAGCTGACCGCGGCGGTGCAGCTCGGGGATGCTCTCCGCGCCGACGTACCCCATCGCGGCGCGCAGCCCACCGATGAGCTGGTGGGCGACCGCGGAGAGCGGCCCCCGGTAGGGCACCTGGCCCTCGACGCCCTCGGGGACGAGCTTGTCCTCGGCGAGCACGTCCTGCTGGAAGTAGCGGTCCTTGGAGTAGGACTTGCCCTGGCCGCGGGACTGCATCGCGCCGAGCGAGCCCATCCCCCGGTACGCCTTGTACTGCTTGCCGTTGATGAAGATCAGCTCGCCCGGGCTCTCCTCGCAACCGGCCAGCAGGCTGCCGAGCATCACCGTGTCGGCACCGGCGACCAGTGCCTTGGCGATGTCGCCGGAGTACTGGATGCCGCCGTCGCCGATCACCGGTACGCCCGCGGGCCGCGCGGCCTCCATGATCGCGGTGATCTGCGGTACGCCCACCCCGGCGACGATCCGGGTGGTGCAGATCGCGCCCGGGCCGACACCCACCTTGACGCCGTCGGCGCCCGCGTCGACCAGCGCCTTCGCCCCGGCGTACGTGGCGACGTTGCCGCCGACGATGTCGATCGCGACGTCCTTCTTGAGCTGGCGCACCATGTCCAGCACGGCCCGCTGGTGGCCGTGCGCGGTGTCCACGATGATCACGTCGACGCCGGCGTCCACCAGCGCGCGGGCCCGCTTGTACGCGTCGTCGCCCACGCCGACGGCCGCCGCGACCCGGAGCCGGCCGGCGTCGTCCTTGGTGGCGTTCGGGTACTGCTCGCTCTTGGTGAAGTCCTTGACCGTGATCAGCCCGCGCAGCCGGCCGGACCCGTCGACAATCGGCAGCTTCTCCACCTTGTGCCGGCGGAGCAGGTCGAGGGCCTCGTCCTTGCTCACCCCGACCGGCGCGGTGACCAGCGGGGTGCGGGTCATGATCTCGTGGACCGGGGTCTGGGGGGCGGAGACGAACCGCATGTCCCGGTTGGTGACGATGCCGACCAGCTGCCCGTCGCCGTCGACCACCGGCACGCCGGAGATGCGGTAACGGCCGCAGAGCTCGTCGACCTCGCGGAGGGTGTCGTCGGGGCTGGCCGTGACCGGGTTGGTGATCATGCCGGACTCGGAGCGCTTCACCAGGTCGACCTGGAGCGCCTGGTCCTCCAGGGAGAGGTTGCGGTGCAGCACGCCGATGCCGCCCTGACGGGCCATCGCGATCGCCATCCGCGCCTCGGTGACCGTGTCCATCGCGCTGGAGAGCAGCGGCACGGTCAGCTCGACGTTGCGGGTGAGCCGGGTGCGGGTATTGACCCGGCTGGGCACCACGTCCGACTCGCCCGGCTGGAGCAGCACGTCGTCGAAGGTCAGGCCGAGCGGCACGACCCGCGCCGAGCCGGCCGGCAGCTCCGGCAGGTGACCACCCGGCTCGCCGCCGCCGGCGCCGCCGGGAAGATCAGTGCTGGGCGAATTCTCCACGATTGCTCTCCTGAGCTGCTCGGACGGGCTTCAGCGAGGTGGCGCGCGCGGGCACCGGCGCACGCCTGAGTGACGACGCGTCGTTTCATCGTACCCATTGAGCTGGGCCGCCCCCGGCGGTGCCGCCGCGGGTCGGCGGCGCCACAGGGCCTCCCCGGGGGGACGCGTCCGGCGGGCGTTGGGACTACGGTGAGGGGGTGCACGACGAGCCCATCGACCCGTTCAACGGCGACCCGGCCGATCCGGCTGCTGGCCTGCACGATCCGCGTGAGGACGACCCGCTCGACCCGCTGACCGAGGTCGAGCGCCAGGACGTCCTGGAGGACCTGGCCGACCTGGAGATCTACCAGGCCCTGCTGGCGCCGATCGGGGTGCGCGGGCTGGTGATCGAGTGCGAGGACTGCCGGGAGCCGCACTACTTCGACTGGGACCTGCTCCGGGGCAACCTGCGCCACCTGCTCAGCTCCGGCCGCCCCCGGGTGCACGAGCCCGCCTACGACCCCGACCCGGACCACTACGTCACCTGGGACTACGCGCGCGGCTACGCCGACGGGGTGCACGACACCCTGACCGAGGCCGCCGAGGAGGAGTCCCCCTCCGAGGACTGAGCCCGGCCGGGAGCGGCAGCCGGCTCAGGCGACCAGGCCGGCGCGGAAGCCGGCGGCCACCGCGTGCGCGCGGTCCCGGGCGCCGAGCTTGCGGAACAGCCGGCGGGCGTGCGTCTTGACGGTGTCCTCCGAGACGAACAGCTCCCGCCCGATCTCGGCGTTGCTCTTCCCCTCGGCCATCCCGAGCAGCACCTGCAGTTCCCGCTCGGTCAGCCCGACCGCGCTGCGCCCGCCCCGGGCGCCGGGCGCACCGCGCCGCCCCGGCTGCGCGGGTGCCTCCGGCTCGGCGGCGTCCGCCTCGGCCTCGTCGTCGCCGCGCTGCACCGGCACCACCGACGGGGGCCCGCCGGGCGGCCCCTCGGCCGGTCCGGCGGACCAGGCCGGGCCCGACGTGCCCGGGGTACGCCCGGGCGAGGGCCGGGGCGGCGCGCCGACCGCGGCGGTGTCCCGGGCCGGGTCGCTGACCCGGTGCCGGGACGCCCGGCCGGGAGCGGAGAGCAGCAGCAGTGCCTTGGCCACCGCGCTGGTCAGATCGTGGTCGGTGCCCTGGATCAACCCCCGGGCGCCGGCGTTGATCGTCGCCGCGGCGGCCTCGGACTCCTCGGCGCCGAGCAGCAGCACGGCCGCCTGCGGCGCGCGGGCCAGCACCCGCCGGACGAAGCCGGCGCTGTCGGGCCGGGTGAGGGCGGTGTCGGCGAGCACGACGTCGACCGGGCGCTCGGCGAGCCGCAGCATCACCTCGGGATCGGAGACGGCGGTGCGCACGACCGCGGCCAGGCCGAGCCGGGCCGCCGCCGAGGTCAACTGCTGCGCGGCGAGTGGTGTCCGGACGCAGACGAGAACGGTACGCACGGTGGTCTCCTCTCCGCAGAGAGCAGACCATGGCGGGCTGGGCCGGGGTGGGGGTTCCCCGCAATCCTCCTAACTTTTCCGACATCTAGGGCATATGCCGCTTGTTGTCCGAGCTTTTCGATCACAGAAGTGTGAGTCGGGGAAAGGTCGGGTACCGAGACGCCAGGCCGGAAACGGTGCGCCTGCGCGGACCGCCGCCCGGACGCCGGATGCGAACGAGACCTCCGCGGTGCCGCGCGGGAGGAGGGGTGCTGATGTCGAACGTACGTAGACTGCCCGGACCCATCGTCGACCTGTGGGACTGGCAGCGGCTCGGTGCCTGCCGAGGGCGGGACAGCGCACAGTTCTTCCACCCGGACGGCGAGCGCGGCTCGTCCCGGCTGCGCCGTGAGTCCGGCGCCAAGGCCGTCTGCCGGGCCTGCCCGGTCCGGGCCGAGTGCGCCGCGCACGCGCTGTCCGTCCGGGAGCCGTACGGCGTCTGGGGCGGCTTCAGCGAGTCCGAGCGGCTGCGCCTGCTGGCGCTCGGCTGGGAGGACCTGGCCGACCGCCGGCAGACCCGGGTGGACATCGCCCGGCTGGAGGCCCGCCTGGGCCGCCCCCACAAGTCCGCCGTGCCGGACCAGCGCAAGATCGCCTGACCCCGGCTCAAAGACCCCGACCGACGCCGCGCTCCCGCCGGAGCGCGGCGTCGGCCCGTCCCGGGCCGGGTCGCGCCGCCCTGTCCGGGGTCGGCCGCCAGGGTCGTCGCGCCCCATTTGCGGTGGGTCGGGGTGTCGCCGCCGTGGGACACCCCGACCCACCGCAAGCCGGGGTACGGGTACGGGACCACCTGGGGTGACCGCCCGGGTCAGCGGACGGTGACCCGCACCGTGTGCCAGCCGGTCGCGCCGTCCGGCTCCACCGGCTGCGCCAGCCCGGTCTGCGTCTCGCCCGTGGCGTCGGTCGCCCGCACCTGGAGGGTGTGCTCGCCCGGGGTGGCGTCCCAGCGCCAGGACCACTGCACCCAGGTGTCCACCGACACCGTCGGGGCGAGCGTCGCCTCCCGCCACGGGCCGCCGTCGACGCGTACCTCCACCCGGCTGATCCCCCGGCGCTGGGCCCAGGCCACCCCGGCCACCATCACCGGGCCGGCGGTGAGCCGGTTACGCGGGCGGGGCGTGTCGATGCGGGACTGCGTCTTCACCGGCCCCTGCGCCGACCAGCCCCGCGGCACCCAGTACGCGTCGAAGTCGGCGAAGCTGGTCAGCTCCAGCTCGGTCACCCACTTGCAGGCCGAGACGTAGCCGTACAGGCCCGGCACCACCATCCGGACCGGGAAGCCGTGCTCCACCGGCAGCGGCTCGCCGTTCATCCCGACCGCCAGCAGCGCGTCCCGCCCGTCGCGCAGCACCGCCGTCGGGGTGCCGCAGGTCCAGCCGTCGACCGAGCGGCCCACCACCTGGTCCGCACCCTCCTCCGGGTCCGCCTCGTCGAGCAGCTCCCGGATGGGTACGCCGAGCCAGCGGGCGTTGCCGATCAGGTCCCCGCCCACCTCGTTGGAGACGCAGGCCAGGGTCACGTACCGCTCCACCAGCGGCCGGGCGAGCAGGTCGGCGTAGCTCAGCTCGATCGGGTTGCGCACCCGCCCGTGGATGCGCAGCCGCCACGTCTCCGGATCCACCTGCGGCACCACCAGCGCGGTGTCGATCCGGTAGAACCCGCTGGTCGGGGTGACGTAGGAGGCGAGCTGCGCCAGCGGCAGATCGGCGCCGGCCGGTACCGCAGGCGCCGCCGCCGACGGGGCGGGCAGCGTGACGGCCTTGCGGGCCGCGGACACGCCACGGCGGCCGGCGAGCCAGTGCCCGCCCAGCCCGGCCACCGCCGCCGCACCGGCCAGCGCACCCACCCCGCCCAGGAACCGGCGCCGCGACTCCGGGTCGCTGCTCTCCAACGGCTCCCACCCGGCCGGCGGACCAGTCACCCCAGCCGAGCCGCCACCCACCGCGCCCGCGCCGACCGACCCGGAACTGCCGTCGTGCGGTTCGGCCGGCGAATGGCCGGCAGTGCCGACCGAGGCAGGGCCGGCGGTCTCCGCGCCGTGTGGCGCAGCGTCGACGGTCTCCGGGCCGGCCGGCGTAGGACCGGCGTGCTGTTGGCCGGGCAGGGGCGTCGGCGGGGTCCAGGGCCACGGATCGACCTGCAACGGGCCGGCCAGGAAGGCCCAGAGCACCAGCCCGCCCAGCCCCGCGCCGACCAGCGAGGGCAGCGCGTCGGCGGCGTCCGCGCCGGCCCGGGTCAGGGCGGCGGCCACGCCGAGGGCGGCGAAGGCCGCGATGCCGGTCAGGCCGATCCAGAGCCGGCGGACCGACCACAGCCCGAGCAACGCGGCGAACGCCGCGAGCAGCAGCGCCGTCCCGACCAGCAGGGCGATCTTGTCGTACGTGCCGAACAGGTCGATCGCGAACTGCGTCAACGGCTCGGGTGCGACGTCCACGACCAGCCCACCGACCGCGATCAGCGGGGCGGACCGGGAGCCGGTGAGGACCGCGACCGGCTCGGCGGCACCGATGGCCACGGCGGCGGCCGTGATCCCGGCGAGCGCGGCGAGGCCGCGGGGCGTGCTGCTCATCGGCCCAGTGTTGTCGGTCGACCCGGCCGACCGCCAACCGTGTCAGCGTTCCGTAATCCGCCCCCTGGGACGCGTCAGGGCGCACCGTCGGGGAGACGGTGCGCCCTGATTCGGCGTACGCCGTGGGTCAGAAACCCGGGCCGTGCTGGTGGCCGTGACCGTGGCCGTGGCCGTGCCCACCGGCGGCGGCCGGCTCGGCCTTCTCCGGCTTCTCCACCACGAGGCTCTCGGTGGTGAGCAGCAGGCCGGCGATCGACGCGGCGTTGGTGACCGCGTTGCGGGTCACCTTCACCGGGTCGATGATGCCGGACTTCACCAGGTCGACGTACTCGCCGGTGGCGGCGTCGAGGCCGTTGCCCCACTCCTTGCCGGCGACCTTCTGCACCACGACGTAGCCGTCGTGGCCGGCGTTCTGGGCGATCCAGCGCAGCGGCTCGACCAGCGCCTTGCGGACGATCGACACACCGGTCTTCTCGTCGCCGGTGAGGCCCAGGTCGTCGGCGAGCACCGGCAGGATCTGCGCCAGCGCGGCGCCACCACCGGGCACCGTGCCCTCCTCGACGGCGGCCTTGGTCGCGGCGATGGCGTCCTCGATGCGGTGCTTGCGCTCCTTCATCTCGACCTCGGTCGCCGCGCCCACCTTGATGACCGCGATGCCACCGGAGAGCTTCGCCAGCCGCTCGGCCAGCTTCTCCCGGTCCCACTCGGAGTCCGAGGCCTCGATCTCCTTGCGGATCTGCGCGACCCGGTCGGCGACCTCGGAGGACTGCCCGCCACCGTCGACGACGGTGGTGTTCTCCTTGTCGACCACGACGCGCCGGGCGGTGCCGAGCACCTCCAGGCCGACCTGGTCGAGCTTGTAGCCCAGCTCCGGGGCGACCAGCTCGGCGCCGGTCAGGATCGCCATGTCCTGGAGCATCGCCTTGCGGCGGTCGCCGAAGCCGGGGGCCTTCACCGCGCAGACCTTGAGGGTCTTGCGGATCGAGTTGACCACCAGGGTCGACAGCGCCTGGCCCTCGACGTCCTCCGCGATGATCAGCAGCGGCTTGTTGTTCTGGAGGACCTTCTCCAGCAGCGGCAGCAGCTCCTCGATCGCCGAGATCTTCTGCGTGGTGATGAGGATGTACGGGTCCTCCAGGACCGACTCCTGCGACTCCGCGTCGGTGACGAAGTTCGGGGAGATGAAGCCCTTGTCGAACTGCAGGCCCTCGGTCACCTCGAGCTCGGTGGTGAGCGCGGAGCCCTCCTCGACGGTGATCACACCGTCGCGGCCGACCTTCTCCATCGCCTCGGCGATCAGCTCGCCGATGGTGGCGTCCTGCGCGGAGATCGTCGCGACGTGCGCGACCGACTCCTTGCTGGAGACCTCGACGGCCCGGTCGAGCAGCGCCTCGGAGACCTTGGCGGCCGCCGCGTCGATGCCCCGCTTGAGACCGGACGGGTTGGCCCCGGCGGTCACGTTGCGCAGGCCCTCACGGACCATGGCCTGGGCCAGCACGGTCGCGGTGGTGGTCCCGTCGCCGGCGACGTCGTTGGTCTTGGTCGCCACCTCCTTGACCAGCTGCGCGCCGAGGTTCTCGTACGGGTTGGTGAGCTCGATCTCCTTGGCGATGGTCACGCCATCGTTGGTGATCGTGGGCGCACCGAATTTCTTGTCCAGGACGACGTTGCGCCCGCGCGGGCCGAGGGTGACCTTGACCGCGTCCGCGAGGGCGTTGACACCGTGCTCGAGCAGGTGCCGGGCGTCGTCCGAGAAGCTCAGGATCTTCGCCATGAATGTCCCTTCGAAGCGCCGCTGCCCCGGCCCGGCGAGCCGGACCGGGGCAGCGACACTGATCGGTTGCTTACTTCTCGATGACCGCGAGGACGTCGCGGGCGGAGAGCACCAGGTACTCCTCGCCGGCGTACTTGACCTCGGTGCCGCCGTACTTCGAGTAGAGAACGGTGTCGCCGACCTTGACGTCGAGCGGCACGCGGTTGCCCTTGTCGTCGATCCGGCCCGGGCCGACAGCGAGGACGGTGCCCTCCTGCGGCTTCTCCTTGGCGGTGTCGGGGATCACGATGCCCGAGGCGGTGGTGGTCTCGGCCTCGTTCGCCTGGACCACGATGCGGTCCTCGAGCGGCTTGATCGCAACCTTGGTCGCGGTAGTCACGGGCATACCCTCCTGGGGTACTGGTTTCGTTGCCGGTCGACCGGGGCCGACCAGCGTCAATCTGCCACATGCCACCGGGCGGGGCCGTCGTCGCGGGTGCCGGTCCGCCTGGCGTTCAGCGCCCGCGCCGGATGGCCCGGGAGCTGGCACCCTCAGGGTGAGAGTGCTAATCGCAGGTTATTCCTCGGCTAGCACTCCGTCAAGGAGAGTGCCAGCGCGTCGCCGCCGAACGGCCATGGTCAACTCCGTTTGCGGCGTGTCGGGGCATGCCGGCGCCGGGACACCCCGACACGCCGCAAAGCCGGGCGACCGAGCTGGCCGGTGAGCCGGGGGCGCAGGGGTGGGCGCTGGTCGGGTCGGGAGAATGGGCGCGTGGACATCGACCAGCTCGCCGCGCTGCGTACCCCCGAGGGGTCGGCCGCGCTCGCGGCGGCGGCCGAGCTGGCCGGCGGCGACCCGCTGGCCTCGGCCGCCGCGCTGCGCTCCGCCGGGGTGCCGGCCGGGTTGGCCGCCGCCGCGCTGACCCAGGCCGAGCTGCGCCGCCGGGCGGTCGGCAAGTTCGGGCCGGAGGCCGCGGGCATGCTATTCACCCGGGCCGGGCTGGAGCAGGCCACCCGCCGGCCGGTCGCGGACCGGCGGGCCGCGCGGCTGCGCGCCGCCGGTGTGCGCACCCTCGCCGACCTCGGGTGCGGCCTCGGCGCCGACGCACTGGCCGCCGCCCGGGCCGGCATCCGGGTGTACGGGGTCGAGGCCGACCCGGTGACCGCCGCGATGGCCGCCGCGAACGCCGAGGCGGCCGGGCTGGCCGGGCAGTTCACGGTGGAGTGCGGCGACGCGACGGCGTTCGACGTGACCCGGGTCGACGGGGTGTTCTGCGACCCGGCACGACGCCGGGCGGGCACCGGCCGGCGGATCTTCGACCCGAACTCCTACTCCCCGCCCTGGGACTTCGTCACCAGTCTGGCCGAGCGGGTGCCGTACACGGTGGTGAAGGTGGCCCCCGGCATCGACCACGCGCTGATCCCGGCCGGGGCCGAGGCGGAGTGGGTGAGCGCGGACGGCGACCTGGTCGAGGCGGCGCTCTGGTGCGGGCGGCTGGCCGAGGTGCCCCGCCGGGCCACCGTGCTGCGCGGCGACGTCGCGCACCGGCTCACCGGATCGGGCGCGGCGGAGGCGGCGGTCGGCCCGACCCGCCGCTTCCTGTACGACCCGGACCCGGCGGTGGTCCGCGCGCATCTGGTCGCCGAACTGGCCGACGCGCTCGGCGCCACGATCGCCGACCCGAGCATCGCCTACCTGTACGCGGACACCCCGGCCGCCACCCCGTTCGCCCGCTGCCTGGAGGTCACCGACGTGCTGCCGTTCTCCCTCAAGCGGCTGCGCGCGCTGCTGCGGGAGCGCCGGGTGGGCCGGGTCGAGATCCTCAAGCGCGGCTCGGCGCTGGAGCCGGAGAAGCTGCGCCGCGACCTGAGGCTGGCCGGCGACGCGGCGGCGAGCCTGGTGCTCACCCGGGTCGCGGCGGCGCCGACGGTGCTCCTCTGCCGGCCCGTGGCGAACTGACGCCGTCCGCCGGGTTAGCGTGACCGGCATGGCGGGACAGGGCACTCCGGCAACGGCGCTGCTGACGAAGCGGAAGATCCGGCACAGCACCCACCCGTACGAGGTCTCCCCCGACGCGCCGAACTACGGCGCCCTGGTCGCCGAGGCGCTCGGGGTGCCGCCCGAGCGGGTGTTCAAGTCGCTGGTCACCGAGGTGGACGGGGCGCTGACGGTGGCCGTCGTCCCGGTCACCGGCGAACTGGACCTCAAGGCGCTCGCCGCGGCCGTCGGCGGCAAACGCGCGACGCTGGCCGACCGGGCGGCCGCCGAGCGGGCCACCGGTTACGTCCGGGGCGGCATCAGCCCGCTCGGCCAGCGCAAGCGGCTGCCCACGGTGCTGGACTCCTCGGCGCTGGCGTACGACACCGTCTACGTCTCGGCCGGCCGTCGTGGCCTCCAGCTCCAACTGGCCCCGGCCGATCTGGTCGCGCTGACCGACGCCGGCACCGCTCCCCTCGCCGCGCACTGATCAGTTTCAGCCGACCCGGCGCGGCCGCGGGAAACAGTTCCGTGCCGCCGGAGCGAGCGGTCCGCGAAGCGGATCCGAGCGGAGGTCGATTTCCCCATTTTCCCGCGTTACGGGATCGTTACGGCCGTCCGACACACTCGTGAGCTCGGCAGTCTTGCGCCGCCGACAGGCTGGCAATACGTTGCCGCTCACAACAAACCAGCGGTCATCCCCCACCCCGAAAGGACCCGTGCAGATGCGCAAGGGCCTCCTCGCACTCACCGTCGCCGGCCTGCTGGTCGGCAACGGCGTGACCGGCTGCGGCGACCAGCTCACCAACGACAGCGCGGCCGGTGGCGCCAGGAAGCCGAAGATCGGCGTGATCCTGCCCGACAGCAGGACCTCCGCCCGGTGGGAGGGCGCGGACCGCAGATTCCTCAAGGAGGCGTTCGACGCCGCGGGAATCGACTCCGACATCCAGAACGCGCAGGGCGACAAGAGCCAGTTCTCCAACATCGCGGAACAGATGATCACCAGTGGCGCCACCGTTCTGATGATCGTCAATCTCGATTCCGGCACCGGCAAGGCGGTGCTGGAGAAGGCACGCTCGCAGGGCATCGCCACCATCGACTACGACCGGCTCACCCTCGGCGGCTCCGCGGAGTACTACGTCAGCTTCGACAACGAGGCGGTGGGCAAGCTCCAGGGCCAGGGCCTGGCCAAGTGCCTGGAGGAGAAGGGCGCCCGGAAGCCGGTCGTCGCCTTCCTCAACGGCTCACCCACCGACAACAACGCCACCCTGTTCAAGAGCGGCGCAGACTCGGTCCTCAAGCCCCGCTTCGACGCCGGCGACTTCGACAAGGGCCCCGACCAGTGGGTGCCGGACTGGAACAACCCCCAGGCCGGAGTCATCTTCGAGCAGATGCTCACCCAGACCGAGGGCCGGATCGACGGCGTCCTCGCGGCCAACGACGGCCTCGGCAACGCGGCCATCTCGGTGCTGAAGAAGAACAAGCTCAACGGCAGGATCCCGGTGACCGGCCAGGACGCCACCGCCCAGGGCCTGCGCAACATCCTCGCCGGCGACCAGTGCATGACCGTCTACAAGGCGATCAAGGAAGAGGCGAAGGCCGCCTCCGACCTGGCCATCGCGCTCGCCAACGGGGAACGCAAGGAGACCGGCCAGACCGTTCGGGACCCGGAGACCGGCCGGGCCGTGGACGCCATCCTGCTCACCCCCAAGGCCATCTACGCCGACGACGTCAAGGACGTGATCGCCGACGGCTTCGTCACCAAGGACGAGGTCTGCTCCGGGGGATACGCCAAGCTCTGCGCCGCCGCCGGCGTCAACTGACGGCATCCTGCCGACGCGCAAAGGAGAACCCCGTGTCCGCGACCCCCCTGCTGGAAGTGAGCGGGATCGACAAGAGCTTCGGTCCCGTGCAGGTCCTGCGCGACGTCGCCCTCTCCGTGTACCCGGGCGAGGTGACCGCACTGGTCGGCGACAACGGCGCCGGGAAGTCGACCCTGGTCAAGTGCATCAGCGGCATCCACCCGACGGACGCCGGCGAGTTCCTCTTCGAGGGCCGTCCGGTCACCATCAGCAGCCCCCGGGACGCCGCCGCGCTCGGCATCGACGTCGTCTACCAGGACCTCGCCCTCTGCGACAACCTCGACATCGTGCAGAACATGTTCCTGGGGCGCGAGAAGCGCCGCGGGATCGCGCTCGACGAACCCACGATGGAGCAGATGGCCAGCGAGACGCTCGCCGGGCTGGGCGTACGCAACCTCAAGTCGCTGCGCCAGCACGTCTCCAGCCTCTCCGGCGGGCAGCGGCAGACCGTCGCCATCGCCAAGGCCGTGCTCTGGAACAGCCGGCTGGTCATCCTCGACGAGCCGACCGCCGCGCTCGGCCTCGCGCAGACCACCCAGGTTCTCGAGATAGTCCGCCGGCTGGCGGACAACGGCCTGGCCGTGGTGCTCATCTCGCACAACATGAACGACGTCTTCGCCATCTCCGACCGGATCGCCGCGCTCTACCTCGGCCAGATGGTCGCCCAGGTGAAGACCACCGACATCACCCACTCGCAGGTCGTCGAGCTGATCACCACCGGCCGCTCCCGCCACCTCGGCCTGGGTGCCGAGCCGGACGCGGCCCGCTCGCGCGACGGCAGCGAACCGGCCCACCTGACCCCGGGAGCAGTCCGATGACCACCACCCTCCCGTCGCGGGACGGGCTCACCACCGGCACCCGGACGCCGACCGTCGGCGACCACGTCCGCGACTACGTCGCCCGGGTACGCGGGGGCGACCTCGGTTCGCTGCCGGCCGTCATCGGCCTCACCGTGCTCTGCCTGGCCTTCGCGACCGTCCGGCCGGTCTTCTTCTCGGCAGCGAACTTCGCCAACCTGTTCACCCAGGGCGCCGCGGTCACCGTGATCGCGATGGGCCTGATCTTCGTCCTGCTGCTCGGCGAGATCGACCTCTCCGCCGGCTTCGCCAGCGGCGTCTGCGCCACCGTGCTGGCCAACGTGGTCAGCGTGCTCGGCTACCCCTGGTACGTGGCGGTCCTCGCCGCGATCGCCACCGGGGTCCTCATCGGCCTGACCATCGGCGTCCTGGTCGCCAAGGTCGGCATCCCGTCCTTCCTGGTCAGTCTGGCCGGTTTCCTCGCCTTCCAGGGCATCGTGCTGCTCCTGATGAAGGAGGGCACCAACATCTCGATCGACGACAAGGTGATCATCGCGATCGAGAACAACTTCGTGCCGCCCGCCATCGGGTGGCTGCTGGCCGCCGTCGCCGTCACCGGGTACGGCGTGGTGCAGTTCCTCCGGCACCGCAACCGGGCCAGCCGGGGCCTGGTCACCGAGCCGGTCGCCGTGGTGGCCGCCCGGGTGGCCGGGCTGGCCCTGCTGCTCGGCTCCGCCGTCGCGATCCTCAACCAGGAACGCAGCATCAACACGGCGATCAGCTCCACCCGGGGGATGCCCGTCGTCGTGCCGCTGATCGGGGCTCTGCTGGTCTTCTGGACGTACGTGCTCAACCGCACCGTGTACGGCCGGCACCTCTACGCGGTGGGCGGCAACCCGGAGGCCGCCCGGCGGGCCGGTATCAACGTGGACCGGCTGAAGATTTCCGCCTTCGTCATCTGCTCCAGCATGGCGGCCGTCGGCGGCATCATCGCCGCCAGCAAGGACCGGTCGGTCGACCCGAACACCGGCGGCAGCAACGTCCTGCTCTACGCCGTCGGCGCGGCGGTCATCGGCGGCACCAGCCTCTTCGGCGGCAAGGGGCGGATGATCCACGCGGTACTCGGCGGTGCGGTGGTGGCTGTCATCATCAATGGCATGGGCCTGCTGGACCTCAGCTCCGGCCTGAAGTACACCTCGACCGGACTGGTGCTGCTGCTGGCCGCGGGCGTCGACGCACTGTCGCGTCGCCGTTCTGTCGCCACCGGTACGCGCTGACCACGGAGTACCGAAGACGATGCGGGTAGGACCCAGCCAGGACGAGATCCGGCGGCAGAACCTCGGGGCGCTGCTGCGGCACGTGCACGTCCACGGTGCGACCTCCCGCGCGGAACTCACCACCACCCTCGGGCTGAACCGCAGCACCATCGGCGCGCTCACCGCCGACCTGGCCGGCGCCGGGCTGGTCAGCGAGGGCACTCCGAAGGAGACCGGCCGCGCCGGCCGCCCCTCCCTGGTCGTCCGGCCCGAGTCGGCGCGGGTCTACGCGTACGCGTACAGCATCGAGGTGGACCGGCTGCGGGCCGCGCGGATCGGTCTCGGCGGCACGGTGCTCGACCGCCGGGACCTGGACCGGCCGCGGGGCCTGGACGCCGGGGAGACCGCGCCGCTGCTGGCCGGTGCCCTCAAGGAGATGCACCAGCACGTGCCGTCCGGCTCGTACTGCGTCGGTGCCGGGGTGGCGGTCTGCGGCATGGTCCGCCGGGACGACGGGCTGGTCCGGCTCGGCCCCGCCACCGGCTGGGTGGACGAACCGATCGGCGCGGCGCTCGCCGCCGACCTGGGCATCGACGTACCCGTCACGGTGGGCAACGTGGCGGACATGGCCGCCTTCGCCGAGCACGCCCGGGGGGTCGCCGCCAACTGCGACAACGTCATCTACCTGTACGGGGACGTCGGCGTCGGTGCGGGCATCATCGCCGGCGGCCGGCGGCTCACCGGCCACGGCGGGTACGGCGGCGAGGTCGGACACATGGTGGTGGTCCGCGACGGTGCCCCCTGCGAGTGCGGCTCCCGGGGCTGCTGGGAGACCGAGATCGGCGAGCACGGGCTGCTCCGGGCCGCCGGCCGCTCCGACGCCCGGGGCCGGGACGCGCTGCTGGCCGTCTTCGACGCCGCCGCCCGCGGTGACGCCCGCGCCCAGACGGCGGTACGCCGGGCCGGTGACTGGCTCGGTTTCGGGGTGGCGAACCTGGTCAACATCTTCAACCCGGAGATGGTCATCTTCGGCGGCACCATGCGCGACCTCTACCTGGCCGCCGCCGCCCAGGTCCGCAGCCGGCTCAACTCGATGGGGCTGCCCGCCTGCCTGGAACACGTCCGGCTGCGCACCCCCACCCTCGGCGAGGACGCGGCGCTGATCGGCGCGGCGGAGCTGGCCTTCGAACGGCTCCTCGCCGACCCGCTGGACGCCGGCTGACCGGCGGCTCCCGCCGAAGCCCCGCCCTGCGTACCCTGTCGCACGTGGACGTCCAGCTGCGCGCCTCCGACGACGACCGGCACCGGGTGGTCGCCGACCTGCAACGGCACACCGCCGCGGGGCGGCTCACCCTGGACGAGTTCTCCGACCGGGTCGCCGCGGTCTGGACGGCGCGCACGCTGGCTGAGCTGGCGGGCCTGACCCGTGACCTGCCCGCGCCACCCGCGCCGGCTCCGGCGGACGACACCCCGGGGCACGGACGGCGGGAACTGCTGATGCTCTTCGCGGTCGCCGCGGCCACCCTGCTGCTGCTCGGCGTCTTCATGGCACTGTCCCGCTGACCGGCATCTCGGCGCTGAGTTGTCGCTCAGCAGCGGTGAACTGATTCGGCCGACGATCCGTACCAGTGGACGAACGGGCAGCCGGTGGGTGCGCTGCCCGACGTGACACGTACGGCCCGGACCGAGGAGGCACCGCAGGATGGCACCGCTGGAATCCGCACGTCGTCGGCCAGGGCACCGGACCCACCGGGTGGCGGTGCTGCTCATCGCGCTGGTGGCGGGGATCGGCCTGCTGCCCGGCGCGGCCGTGGCCGCACCGGGCAACCAGATCAACGCCGCCGACATGACACTGCTCAACGGGGTACGGCTGGCCGGGCTCTGGGAGATGCCGGCCGGGCAGATGGCCGCCGAGAAGGGCGTGTCCCCCCGGGTCCGGGAGATCGGCGCCGAGATCGCCCGCCAGCACGGGGTGCTCGACCAGTTGGTGGTCGACGCCGCCAACAAACTGGGCGCCACCCTGCCGTCGGACCCCACCTCTGAGCAGAAGGGGTGGCTGACCGAGATGCAGGAGGCGAACGGCAACCAGTTCGACCAGATCTTCGTCACCCGGCTGCGGGTGGCGCACGGCAAGATCTTCCCGGTGATCGGCGCGATCCGGGCCAGCACCCGGGACGCCACCGTCCGCAAGCTCGCCGACGAGGCCAACAAGTTCGTCACCGACCACATGACGATGCTGGAGAGCACCGGGCTGGTCCGCTGGCAGCAGATGCCGCCGGCCGCGCTGCCGCCCGCCCAGAGCGACTCGCTGATCGCCGCCGCCAAGGCCGGCGCCCCCGCCCCGTCGGTCGGGGTCAGCACCACCATCGTCTGGGCGGTCTTCCTGCTCGCCCTCGGCGTCGGCGGCTTCTCCACCTGGCGCATCCTGCGCCGCAGCTGACCTTTCAGCGCCGTCGCCGTTCGTCAGCGGTCGACCTGGGTGAAGTCCCAGGAGTGCGGGGGCCGGGCGACCAGCATGGCCGGCGGCTCGGGCAGCGGCTGGGGACTGCTCCGCCACTTGGAGATGACCACCACCCGGTGGTCGGTGGAGGAGAAGACCTCACTGGACAGGTGCAGCGGGTCGTGTTCCAGCTCGGGCAGGGCGGTGTCACACACCCAGGTGATCAGGTCGGCGAAGCCGTACGGCTCCGCCCGCGCCTCCCACATCCGCACGATCACGTCGGCCCTCCCCTTCGTGCCGTCACACGCTGACCGTGGTCAGCGGCAGGGCCGAGTCGGCCGGCAGGTCGAGCCGGCTCGGCGTCACCCCCGCCGCGACCAGGTGCGAACCGAGCGCCGCGACCATGGCGCCGTTGTCGGTGCAGAGCTTCGGCCGGGGTACGCGGACCCGGATGCCGTGCTTCGCGGCGCGGTGCTCGGCCATCGCGCGCAGCCGCGAGTTGGCGGCCACTCCCCCGCCGATCACCAGCGTGTCGATGCCGTTGGCCCGGCAGGCGTCGAGCGCCTTGGCGGTCAGCACGTCGCAGACCGCCTCCTGGAAGGAAGCCGCCACGTCGGCCACCGGCACCGGCTCGCCGGCCCGCCGGCGGGCCTCCACCCAGCGGGCGACCGCGGTCTTCAGCCCGGAGAAGGAGAAGTCGTAGCGGTGGGCGGCGAGGTCCTTGGCCGCGGTGAGACCGCGCGGGAAACCGATCGCCGCCGGGTCGCCCGCCCGGGCCTCCCGGTCGATGTACGGGCCGCCGGGGAAGGGCATTCCGAGCAGGCGGGCCACCTTGTCGAAGGCCTCCCCCGCGGCGTCGTCGATGGTCGCGCCGAGCGGGGTGACCCCCCGGGCGAGGTCGTCGACGAGCAGCAGCGAGGAGTGCCCGCCGGAGACCAGCATGGCGACCGCCGGCTCGGGCAGCGGCCCGTGTTCCAGGGTGTCCACGGCGACGTGCGCGGCGAGGTGGTTCACCCCGTACACCGGCTTCTCGGCGGCCAGCGCGTAGCCCTTGGCGGCGGCCACGCCGACCAGCAGCGCGCCGGCCAGGCCCGGGCCGGAGGTGACCGCGATCGCGTCGATGTCGGCGAGCGTCACCCCCGCCTCCTTCAGCGCCCGGTCCATGGTGGGCACGATCGCCTCCAGGTGGGCGCGGCTGGCCACCTCGGGCACCACGCCGCCGAACCGGGCGTGCTGCTCGACGCTGGAGGCGAGCGCGTCGGCGAGCAGGGTGTGCCCGCGCACGATGCCGACACCGGTCTCGTCGCAGGAGGTCTCGATCCCCAGGACCAGGGGTTCGTCAGCCATCAGTCGTCCGTCCCGTCCTCGGTCGGGGCCGCGACGCGCCGCATGACCAGCGCGTCGGTGTTGCTCGGTTGGTAGTAGCCACGGCGGACGCCGATCGGCTCGAAACCGTACCTGGCGTAGAGCTTCTGGGCGGGGGCGTTGTCCGCCGCGACCTCCAGCAGGACGGTACGGGCACCCTGCCGGGCCGCCTCGGTGAGCAGCTCCTCCAGCAGCATCCGGCCGACGCCGCGCCGCTGGGCGTCCCGCCGGACGGCGATGTTCTGCACCCAGGCCTCGTCCGGCTGGACGGTCAGCCCCGCGTAGCCGAGCACTGCGCCGTCGGCGTCGGTGGCGACCCGGTACCAGTGCCCGTTGGCCAGTTCGTTCCAGAACATCGCCGGCGACCACTGCTCGGCACCGAAGAGGTCCGCCTCGATCGGCAGCACCTCGTCGATGTGCCACCAGCGGAACCGGGTGGGTCGTACCGGGTGGCTCACGGCAGGACCGACTTGCGCGCGGTCGCCGCCACGGCGTCCGGCCGGCGCAGGTAGAGCGGGGTGAGCGTCTCCGTCGGCGCGCCGGCCCGGATCCGCTCGGCGGCCAGGGTGGCCAGCGCGGTGGCGTCCGGGTAGCGCGGCTCCACCCGCAGCGGCAGGCCGAGCACGTCGGCGTACCGGTGGGCGCCGTCGCCCACCGCGGCGGTGACGGCCAGGTCGCGGGCCCGCTCCGCGGCGACCGCGGGTGCGTCGACGTTCGGCCCGGCGATCCGCTGACCGGCGCCGTCGTAGACGGCCCAGTAGACCTCCCGCCGGCGGGCGTCGCTGGCCGCCAGGACCGGCTCGCCGAGCGCCGCTGGGTGGCCGATGGCGTCCAGCGAACAGACGCCGTACGTGGGGACGCCGAGCACCTGGCCCATGGTGGCGGCGGTGACCAGGCCGACGCGCAGCCCGGTGAACGGGCCGGGGCCCAGACCGGCGACGATCGCGGCCAGGTCGCGCGGCCGGGCGCCGGCGTCGGCCAGCACCGCGTCGACCTGCGGGGCGAGCAGTTCGCCGTGGGCCCGGGCGTCGACCGTGCACCGGTGCGCGCGCGGCACGACCCCGTCCGCCGAGACCTCCACCAGCGCCGCGGTCACCGCGGGGGTCGAGGAGTCCACCACCAGTACGAGCACGGTATGCCAGCCTAGCCGCCTCCCCAGTCACGCCCGGTCACACCCCGTCGGCGCGGGCTTCCCGGAGGTCGCGACCGGTGAGCCGCCCCGGATCGCGGTGCCCACCGCCTGCGCCTCGAACGCCCTCGACCGCCATCAGCGCCGTGGTCGACCGGCGAGGACGGCCGTGATTACCCTCGGTGACGCCAGCCCTCCTCGCACCTCAGTGAGCGATATGCCAGTGAGGCATAAATATGACTGACAGGCATATCACTCACTTCCGTTAGGCTCATCCGGGGATGCCGGAGAGTAGTCGCCTCGCCACCCAGATCGCCGCCGTGCTGCGCCGGGAGCGGGGAGCACGGTCGCTGACGCAGCAGGAACTGGCCGACCTGGCCGGAGTGAGCCAGGGCGCGGTCGCGCGCCTCGAACGAGGCGACCGGGTGCCCACCGTCGCCCTGACCGAGCGACTCCTCGCCGCGCTGGACCTCCAGCTCGCCGTCTCCGTGGAACCACTGGACAGCCACCTCGACGCCCGGATGGACGACCTGGCCGCGCGGTCACTGGCCGAGCGGGTCGACGATCTGGGTCTGGACCGGGTCCTGGACCGGCTCGGCGACCTGCCCCACCTGCTGACCGGCAGTACCGCCGCGCTGCTGCAAGGCGCCCCGGTGCCGGTCGACGCGGGGGAGATCGCCGTTCGCTGGCGTGACTCGGCCCGCTTCACCGCCTGGCTGGACGCGGCCTACGGACAACGGTGGAATGCCCGGTGGAGCGAGTTCGGCGGGCTCCGCCTCGAACCCGAGGAGCCCGGCGAGCACCGCTGGCAGACCCGGTACGGCCAGCTCCGTGCGCAGATGTGCGACGAGCTGCCGGAGGCGATCGAGGTGCGGCACGGGGACCGGAGCTACCGCGTGGTGCCGCTGGTCGCGGTGGAGCTCACCGACCCCCGCGCCGCCGAACTGCTGCGCCGCCACCGCCGTCGGCACGCCGCCGAAAGGCTGGCCGACGCGGGGCCGGCCGGCGCGGGGTCAGCCCGCTGAGCGCTCCCAGTCGACGGTGGGCAGGCCGGCGTCGGCGAGCGCCTTGTTGGCCGCGCTGAACGGGCGGCTGCCGAGGAAGCCGCGCGGGTTCATCGGGCTGGGGTGGCCGGCCTCCAGCACCACGTGCTGCGGGTTGGTCACCAGGGCCGCCTTCTTGCGGGCGTAGCCGCCCCAGAGCAGGAAGACCACCCGCTGCTCCATCGCGTCGAGCGCCCGGATGGTGGCATCGGTGAACTCCTCCCAGCCCTTGTTGCCGTGCGAGCCGGGGGTGGCCTGGCGGACGGTCAGCACCGCGTTGAGCAGCAGCACGCCCTGCGCCGCCCAGCCGTCGAGGTTGCCGCTGCGCGGCTTCGGCACGCCCAGGTCCTCGCCCAGCTCCTTGAAGACGTTGCGCAGCGACGGCGGCACCGTCACCCCGTCGCGCACGCTGAAGCTGAGCCCGTGCGCCTGCCCGGCCCGGTGGTACGGGTCCTGCCCGAGGATCAGCACCCGCGTCCGGCCCGGCGCGCACAGCCGGTACGCCGAGAAGAGGTCCTCCACCGGCGGGAAGACGGTCTGGGTGGCGTACTCCCGGGCGACGAACTCGGCCAGCGCCGCGGTGCGGGCCGGGTCGAGGTGCGGGGTGAGCACGGCACGCCACTCCTCGGGCAGCAGCGCCAGCAGGTCGAGGGTGGGGGTCTCGTCGGGCATCGGCAACCTTTCGCAGTCGGTCCCGGGCACTCTAGGCAGCTGGTACGACAGCGCTCAGCGCAGGTCGTCCAGGCGCCGCGCCCAGTCGCCCCCGACCGGCTCCAGCTCGACCAGCCGGGTGTCGTCCTCCCTGCGGTCCAGCCGTACCCGCAGGTGGGCGTCGACCAGCTGTTCGACCAGCCCCTCGCCCCACTCGACCACGGTCACCGAGTCGTCCACCGAGGCGTCCAGGTCCAGGTCGTCGATCTCGGCCCGGGGGTCGCCCGCGTCCCCCAGCCGGTACGCGTCGGCGTGCACCAGCGCCACCGTGCCGCCCCGGGCCGGGTCCGGCCGGTGCACCCGGGCGATCACGAACGTCGGCGAGGTGATGTCGCCGAGCACCCCGAGCCCGGCGCCGATGCCCTGGGTCAGCGCGGTCTTGCCGGCACCCAGCGGCCCGGTGAGCAGCAGCAGGTCACCCGCGCGCAGCACCCCGGCCAGCTTGCGGCCGAACGCGTGGGTGTCCTCGACCGCCGGCAGCGTGACGGTCAGCGTCACAGCCCCTCCAGGAAGTCCCAGAGCGCCTTGTTGACCTCGTCGGCGTGTTCCAGCATCACCACGTGCCCACTGTCATTGATCTTCATGTACTCGGCGTGCGGCAGCCGGCGCACGATCTCCTCCGAGTGGGTCACCGGCGTGATCATGTCCTTGTCCCCGACCACGACCAGCACGGGCGTGCCGCTGAGCGCGGCCAGCGCCGGGAAGCGCGAGTGCGTGGCGAGGGTCCGCAGGTAGCGGGTGACCGTGTCGGCGGAGGTCCGGGAGTTCATCTCCTCCACGTACGAGACCAGGGCCGGGCTGGGCTTGCGGGTGCCGAAGCCGTACTTGCGGGTCAGCAGCCAGGCGACGTTGGAGGTCGACTTCCGGGCCCGGTCGATGACCGTGCCGCCGTACCGGGCGGCGTTGCTCATCATGTAGAGCACCGGCGCGCCGACCCGGCCGATCAGCGCCGGAGCGACCAGCTTGGTCTCCGCGAGCAGGCCGCCCGAGGTGGCCATCAGCACGGTGCCGACGACCCGGTCGCCGAACAGTTCCGGGTACAGCTCGGCGAAGGCCATGATGGTCATCCCGCCCATCGAGTGGCCGACCAGCACCAGCGGGCCCTCCGGGGTGGTCCGGTCGATCACCCGGCGCAGGGTGCGGCCCAGCGCGGCCAGGTCGTACTCGCCGGTCTCCAGCCGCCCCGAGCGGCCGTGGCCGGGCTGGTCGTACGCGACGATCCGGTGCTCGCCCCGCTCGGCGAGCATCTTGCGCTGGAAGTGGAACGTCCCCATGTCCAGGCAGAAGCCGTGCACCAGCACCACGGTCGGCCGGCCCGGCGCCGGACGCGTCGGCTCCACCACCTCGACGTGGATGTCGGTGCCGTCCGGCAGCTCCAGCCGGAACGCGTCGTCGTACCGCTGCTCGCCGAAGACCTCGTCCGCGTACCGGTCGGTGGGGTCGGCCTTGAGGCGGCGGACCAGGGCCCGCTCGCTCACCACGCCCGCGGCGAGCCCCGCGGCGGCGACGCCGACCGCGGCCCCGACCACGCCGGCGACCTTGCCGGCGGCGGTCCGCGGCCGCGGGATACGGAAACGCTGCCCGCTCACGGCGCCACCTTGATTCGCGACTGCGGGGCTCGCAAACCCGGCTCACTCCTCGCGCTCACGGCCGCTCGCCGTCGTAGACCCGGGGCACCCGGCTGCTGCCGAACCGGGTGACGATCTCGTAGTTGATGGTGCCGACCGCCTCGGCCCAGTCGTCGGCGGTGGGCTCGCCGTCCGCGCCGCTGCCGAAGAGGGTGGCCACGTCCCCGGCGGCCACCGTGTCCTCGCCGCAGTCGAGCACGAACTGGTCCATGCAGACCCGGCCGGAGATGACGCGTCGCTTCCCGCCGAGCTGCACCGGCCCGACGCTGGAGGCGTGCCGGGGCACCCCGTCGGCGTAGCCGAGCGGCACCACGGCCAGGTTCGCCTCCCCGTCGGTGGTGTAGGTGTGGCCGTACGAGACGCCGGTGCCCTCGGGCACCCGCTTGGTCAGCATCACCCGGGCCCGGCCGGTCATCGCCGGACGCAGCCCGAAGCGCTCCCCCGCCACCGGCGAGAGCCCGTAGACGGCGATACCGGGACGGACCAGGTCGAAGTGGGTGTCCGGGCGGGTCAGCGTGGCGGCGGAGTTGGCCAGGTGCCGGTAGCGCGGGCGCAGCCCGGCCCGCTCGACCATGGCCAGCCCCTCGTGGAAGACCGCGAGCTGACGGTCCGTGGTGGGGTGGCCGGGCATGTCCGCGTACACGAAGTGGCTCCACACGCCGACCACCTCGACCAGGCCGTCGGCCTGGGCCTTCGCGGCGGCCTCCAGCAGGGTCGGCCAGTCGGCGACGGTCGCCCCGCCCCGGGACAGCCCGGTGTCGATCTTGAGATGCAGGCGGGCCGGGCGGTCCGCCCGGCGGCTCGCCTCGATCATCTCGTCGAGCTGCGGCAGGCTGGCGGCGCCCAGGTCGACCCCGGCCGAGACGCCCTCGTGCAGCGGCAGCCCCGGGGCGAGCAGCCAGGCCAGCACCGGCGCGGTGATCCCGGCCCGGCGCAGGGTCAGCGCCTCGTCGAGCGTGCAGACCCCGAGCCAGTCCGCCCCGGCGTCGAGCGCGGCCCGGGCGGACGGGACCATGCCGTGCCCGTACCCGTCGCCCTTCACCACCGCCATCAGCTCGGCGCTCGTGCCCGACCGGAGTCGGGCCACGTTGTCACGGATCGCGTCGAGATCGACGCGCACCTCGGCCTGCCACATACGCCCAGCCTACTTGCGCCGGTGATCTCCGGCGGCGCGCCGGTCTCAGTCGTCGCCCGCCTCACCACCGAGCACGGCACCGTCGATCGCGTCGACGTCGACCGCACCGACCCGCGCCCCGCTCAGCTCGATCTCCCAGATCGGGCGGCCGTTCGCCTCGTCCAGCTCGGCCCGGGTGACCTGCCCGCCGAAGCGGGCGGTGACGATCTCCGCCGCCTGCACGGCGTTCACCGGCCGGGGCCCGAACCGGGCGTCCAGCTCCGGGTCGATCCGCAGCTCGAAGGCGGGCCCGCCCGGCGGGGTGGCCACCCGGTCCCGGCCGTCCTTGGCCGCGGCGACGGCGGTACCGGCCAGCAGCATGCCGCCGGCGGCGACGGTCAGCAGCAGCGCTCTGCGCATTGTTCCTCCTGGAAGACGCGTGCGGCCGGCAGCGTCGGCGACGCCTCACACGCCCGGAGGTACGGCCGGGAACCGGGTCCCGGTTCAATCCAGCAGCGGGGCCAGCACCGGGCGCAGGGCGACCGCCACGTCGGCCGCGGTCACCGGGCCGCCCCGGGCCGCCTCCCGTCCGGCCAGCCCGTGCAGGTACGCGGCCGTCGCCGCCGCCCGCTCCGGGGCCAGCCCGGCGGCGAGCAGCGAGCCCAGCAGCCCGGCCAGCACGTCCCCGGTGCCTCCGGTGGCCAGCGCGGGGGTGCCGGTCGGGTTGACGTACGCCCGACCGTCCGGCGTGCCGATGATCGTGCGGTCCCCCTTGAGCAGGACCGTCGCGTTCATCCAGGCGGCCAGCCGCAGGGCGGCGGAGACCCGGTCCGCGCCGGGCTCCTCCCCGCAGAGCCGGGTGAACTCGCGGTCGTGCGGGGTGACCACGATCGGCGCGTCCCGGTTGCGCAGCCGGTCGGCGAGCGAGCCGTCCACCAGCAGGGTGAGCGCGTCGGCGTCGAGCACCGCCGGCACCGGCGCGGAGAGCACCGCGCGCAGCTCGGCGGCGGCGTCCTCGCCGGTGCCCAGCCCGGAGCCGCAGACCCAGGCCTGCACCCGGCCGGCGTCGGCGACCCGGCCGGTGGCGATCACCGACGGGTGCTGGTGCAGCACCTCCGCGCGGGCTCCGCCGGCGTAGCGGACCATGCCGGTCGGCCCCGCCAGCGCGCCGCTCACCGAGAGCACCGCCGCCCCCGGGTACGTCGCCGACCCGGTCGCCACTCCGACCACGCCCCGGGTGTACTTCTCCGAGGCCGGGCCGAGCCGCGGCCACCAGTCGGCGACGTCCGACCACTCGGTCATCCGCAGTGCCGGTGACCCGCGCAGCCACGGTTCGAGCCCGATGTCGACCAGCTCCACCTGACCGGCGAGGGCGGCGGCCGGCCCGACCACCAGGGCCGGCTTGAGCGCCCCGAAGGCGACCGTCACGTCGGCGCGCACCGCGCTGGGCCGGCCGGAGGCGGTCAGCGGCACGTGCCCGGTGTCCACCGCCACCCCGCTCGGCACGTCCACCGCCACCACCGTCGCCCGCGTCCCGTCCCGCCCGCAGTAGCGGACGAGGCTGGCGGCGAGCTGCTCGGCGGTCTCCCGCAGCCCGCCGGTGCCGCCGATCCCGACGATCCCGTCGAGCACCAAGTCGACCATGGCCGGGGGGCGGTCGACCAGCCGGCCGCCCGCGGCGCGCAGCGCCGCCAGCCCCTCGGCGTGCGCCCGGCCGGGGGTCACCAGCAGCGCCGACACGGCGGCGCCGCGCCGGGCCAGCAGCGCCCCGGCGTAGAGCGCGTCGCCGCCGTTGTCACCGGTGCCGACCAGCAGCAGGACCCGCCCGCCGTACACCCCGCCCCGGTCGGCGAGGAGCAACGCGCAGCGGCGGGCCAGGCCGGCCGCGGCCCGCTTCATGAGCGTCCCCGGCGGGAGGGTGGCCATCAGGCAGGCCTCCGCCGCGCGTACGTCCGCCACCCGCCACACCGGTCTCATGCCGAGCCCCATCCGTCATCCCGCGGGCGGGCCCGGACGGCCCGTCCGGCCGATCAGCGTTCCGCGACCACCATGGCCGAGGCGATCCCGCCGTCGTGGGACAGCGACAGATGCCAGCGGTTGATCCCGCGCTCGACGGCGGCGGCGGCCACCGTGCCGGAGACGGTCAGCCACGGCCGGCCGTCCGGGTCCGGCACGATCTCGCAGTCGTGCCAGCTCAGACCGCCCGGGGCGCCCAGCGCCTTGGCGACCGCCTCCTTGGCGGCGAACCGGGCGGCCATCGACTCCGGGGAGCGCGGATTGCCGGAGCGGGTGTACCGCTCCGCCTCGGTGAAGAGCCGGTCGGCGAGCAGCGGCGTGCGGGCCAGCGCCCGGGCGAACCGGTCCACCAGCACGACGTCGATGCCGACCGCGACGATCACGAAGCTCACCCTACCGGCGGCGGGAGCGGCAGATTAGCTGCCTGCTGCGCTGTGGGCAACGCCTGTGGAAAACCCTCGGGTACGACCACCGCCCGCCGTCCACAGGCCCTCCCGGCGACCGGTGGCGCTGCCTAGCGTCGAGCCGGTTCGGCGGTTGCGGAGGGGGCGTGCGGTGGACGGGGAGCCGGTGCAGGTGCGGGCCGGGGTGCTGCGCGAGGTGGCGGGCGGGCTCGCCGGCGAGGCGTACGCGCTGGCGCAGGGGCTCATCGGCGTGCCGGGGCTGGTGGTGGCGGCGGCCGAGTGGCGGGCGGCGGCGGCGCTGGCGCGGCTGGAGTCGGCGGTGCACGACTGGCACGGCGCGCTCGGCGCCCGGGTGGCGGAGGCCGGCTCGGCGCTGCGCGCGGCGGCCGACGGGTACGACGCGGCCGACGAGCGGGCGGCCGCCCGGCTGACCGGGCTGCCCCGGTGACCGGGTACGCGCAGCTCTGGCGGGCCGCCCCCGGCCGCTGGGGCGAGGCCGGGGCGGCCTGGCGCGGGCTGGCCGGCCCGGTCCGGCGCCGCCGGACGGCGCTGGCCGAGCGGGCGGCGGCCCTGCGCGCCGGCTGGTCGGGTGGGGCCGCCGGCGCGGCCGACGGGCGGCTCCACGCGCTGCGGGGCGAGCTGGGCGGGCTGCTGCCCGCCCTGATCGAGGCGGACCAGGTGCTCGCCGAGTTCGCCGGCCGGCTCCGGGCGGCGAAGGCCCGGCTGGCGGAGGCGGTGGCGCTGGCCGAGCGGAGCGGTGTGCTCGTCGACCGCCACGGCGGGGTCAGCGCGGCTCCGCCCAGCGCGCCGACCTGGGCCGGCCCGGAGGCCGGCGTCCTGCCCGGTGCCGGGCTCCGCTCGGGCGCACAGCCGGGCGGCCGCTCCCTGCCCGGCGGGCGGACCGGGCCGGGCTCGGCTGCCGCTGCCGGCGCGGCAGCCGGGCCGCCGGCACTCGACCAGGTGGCCGCCGCACTGGCCGACGCGCTGGCGCTGGCCGACGCGGCGGATCGGGAGGCGGCCACCCGGCTGGACGAGCTGAGCGCGGCGGCCCGCGCCGGCTGGGCCGAGCCGCCGCCACCGGGCCGTCCCCCGGCCGACGCCGATCCGGCGACCGTCCGGGCCTGGTGGGCGGGGCTCACCCCGGGCCAGCGGCGCTGGCTGGTGCTGTACGAGCCGGGCCGGGTCGGGCGCCTCGACGGCGTACCGGCGGCGGCTCGGGACCAGGCCAACCGGTTGCTGCTCGCCGACCGGCGGGAGGCGTTGCTCGCCGCGCGGCGGGAACTTCTCGGCCGGTCGACCGAGCGCGCCGGGCTGCGCCGCGTCGAGGCGGAGCTGGCCGGGCTCGACGGGCTCGCCGCGCGGCTGGCGTCGGGGGAGCCGCCCCGGGCGTACCTGCTGGGGCTGGACCCGGCCGGTGACGGGCGGGCGATCGTGGCGCTGGGCAACCCCGACCACGCCGAGCAGGTGCTGACGTACGTGCCGGGGATGACCGCCGACCTCGCCGACGCCCCGGGCGAGCTGGGCCGGGCCGGGCGGGTGCTGTCCCGGTGCACCGGCCTGGCGCCGGGACGGGAGACGGCGGCGGTGCTCTGGCTGGACTACGACGCGCCGGACTTCCTGCCCGAGGCGGCCCGGTCCGACCAGGCCCGGGACGCCGGGCCGGCGCTGCACCGCTTCCAGGAGGGGCTGCGGGAGACCCACGAGGGCCCGCCGGCCCGGCAGACGGTGCTGGGGCACAGCTACGGGTCGGTGGTGGTGGGCACCGCCGCCCGGGACCACGGTCTCGACGCGGACGCCCTAGTCTTCGTCGGCTCGCCAGGAGTGGGCGTGGACCGGGCCGAGGCGCTGCGCCTGCCGCCGGAGCGGGTCTGGGCGAGCACCGCGCCCGACGACGTGATCCGGCTGGTCGAGCCGCCCGGGCAGCTCACCGGCCGGGCGGTGCTGGCCGCCGCGCCGCTGGCCACGGCGGTCTCGCTGCTCCGCCCCGACGACCACGAGCTGTGGTTCGGCCGCGATCCCACCGCCCCGGGCTTCGGCGGGCGTGCCTTCCCCAGCGGCCGGTACGGCCACACCGGTTACTGGGAGGCCGGCAACCCGGCGCTGGACGGGATGGCCCGGATCGTGCTCGGCCGGTGACCGCCGCGACCCGTGCCGTCGGCGGAACGACCGGACCCCGCTGGCCGTGGTCACGGCGGGCGGGGTCCGGGGGACGGTGCGGTCAGGTCACTCCACGGTGACCGACTTGGCCAGGTTGCGCGGCTGGTCCACGTCGTGGCCCCGGGCGGCGGCGATCTCGGCGGCGAGCACCTGGAGCGGCACGGTGGTCACCAGCGGGGCCAGCAGGGTCGGCGTCCGCGGCACGTAGATCAGGTGGTCGGCGTAGCGGACGACCGCCTGGTCGCCCTCCTCCGCGATCACGATGGTCCGGGCGCCCCGGGCGCGGACCTCCTGGATGTTGGAGACGACCTTGTCGTGCAGCATGCCGCGGCCGACCGGCGAGGGCACCACGCAGATCACCGGGGTGCCCTTGTCGATCAGCGAGATCGGGCCGTGCTTGAGCTCGCCGGCGGCGAAGCCCTCGGCGTGCATGTACGCCAGCTCCTTCAGCTTGAGCGCGCCCTCCAGGGCCACCGGGTAGCCGACGTGCCGGCCGATGAAGAGCACGGTCGGCTCGGACTTCAGCTCCCGGGCCAGCTCGCGGACCGGCTCGATCCGGTCCAGCAGCTCGCGCAGCTTGCCGGGCATCTCCTGGAGCTGCGCCACCACCGCGCCCACCTCGTCGGCGAACTTGATCCCGCGCACCTGGGCCAGGTGCAGGCCGATCAGGTAGCAGGCGACCACCTGGGTGAGGAACGCCTTGGTGGAGGCGACCGCGATCTCCGGCCCGCCGTGGGTGTAGAGCACCGCGTCGGACTCGCGCGGAATGGTCGAGCCGTTGGTGTTGCAGATGGCCAGCACCCGGGCCTTCTGCTCCTTGGCGTGCCGCAGCGCCATGAGGGTGTCCATGGTCTCGCCGGACTGCGAGATCACCACGATCAGGGTGGACCGGTCGAGGACCGGGTCGCGGTAGCGGAACTCGCTGGCCAGCTCGACCTCGCAGGGGATCCGGGTCCAGTGCTCGATGGCGTACTTGGCGACCAGGCCGGCGTGGTAGGAGGTGCCGCACGCCACGATGAAGATCTTGTCGACGTCGCGCAGGTCCTGGTCGCTGAGGCGGACCTCGTCGAGGGCGATCTCACCGGTCTCGGTGAGCCGGCCGAGCAGCGTGTCGGCGATGGCCTGCGGCTGCTCCTCGATCTCCTTGAGCATGAACCAGTCGTAGCCACCCTTCTCGGCGGCCGAGGAGTCCCAGTCGATGTGGAAGTCCTTGCCGGCGGCGGGCTGGCCGGCGAAGTCGGTGATCTCGATGCTGTCGCCGGTGATCAGGACAATCTGGTCCTGGCCCAGCTCGACCGCCTCGCGGGTGTGCTCGATGAACGCGGCCACGTCGCTGGCCAGGTAGTTCTCCCCCTCGCCACGGCCCACCACCAAGGGCGAGTTGCGCCGGGCGCCGACCACCGCACCGGGGATGCCGGCGTCGACGGCCAGCAGGGTGAAGGCGCCCTCCAGCCGCTGGCAGACGACCCGCATGGCCGAGGCCAGCAACTGCGGGTTGTCGGCCTCGCCGGCCGCGCGCAGGTCGGCCAGGGCGGCCGACAGCAGGTGGGCGGCGCACTCGGTGTCGGTGTCGCTGGTGAACTGGACGCCGTCGGCCTCCAGTTCGGCCCGGAGCTTCGCGAAGTTCTCGATGATGCCGTTGTGGATCACGGCGACCCGGCCGTCGGGGGCCAGGTGCGGGTGGGCGTTGCGGTCGGTGGGGCCGCCGTGGGTGGCCCAGCGGGTGTGCCCGATGCCGGTGGTGCCGTCCCCGATGCCGATCGGGCTGGCCGCGCAGTCGTCGGGGTTGTTCGCGGCGCGCTCGGAGAGGACCTTCTCCAGGTTGGCCAGCTTGCCGGCCTTCTTCTCGGTCAGCAGCTCGTCGTCGCAGACGATCGCCACGCCGGCAGAGTCGTAGCCGCGGTACTCCAGCCGCCGCAGTCCGTCGAGCACGATGCCGAGCGCCGGGCGCGAGCCGGCGTAACCCACGATTCCACACATGGTCCGCAGCCTAACCCAGTTTCGCTCACTGCGCGTGCGCGGAAGTCGGGTAAACAATCACTGAATTTGAGCGATCGGCCGATGACGGGCGTCCTGCGGACAACCGCGCCCACCATCAGCCCGGCTCCGGAGGGCCGACGGGGTTGCGGGCCCGCCCCCGGTACGACAGTCTCTCGGCGGATCCGGCACGTCCCTCGGGCGGTCCGTTCGTCCCGTTCCCCTCGCCCGTACCGGAGCAGCCATGTCCGAATCGCCCTCGCCCGACCCGTCGCCGTCCTCCTCGCCGGCTTCCGACCCGGCGCCCGCCGTCCCGGCCGATCCGACCGGCCCCGCACCGTCCACCTGGACGCCGCCGGACCCGCTGGCCGCGCCCCAGCCCTGGACCCCGCCGGACCCGTGGGCGCCGCCGTCCACCGGCCCGGCGACGCCGGCCACCGCCCCGGCCGCGCCGACGCCCGGCGGCCCCACCGCCGCGGACGCGGCCGGACCGGGCACGTCGCCCGTCGGTTGGCCACCGGCCGGGCAGCCCCACCCGCCCGCCGGTTACCCGCCGCCCTACGCCTACCCCGGGTACCGGCCCGCACCCGGCCCGACCAACGGACGCCGGGTCGTGGTCGTCGTCATCGCCGTCGCCGCCGCGCTCGTCCTCGCCGTCTGCGGGTGCGTGGGGGTGGGCAGCGTGCTGATCGGGCGGTACAGCCCCACCGCCGCCGATCCGTACTACGACGGCCCGGAGCCGTACTACGACGAGCCCGGCCCGTACTACGACGAGGAGAGCCCCGAGCCGACCTGGTCCCCGCCCCCGCCGGTCCAGCCC